>CAYSNA010000056.1:0-17899 GCA_964432185.1 uncultured Cytophagia bacterium | reverse complement strand
TAAAATCCGTTTTCATCCGTCTGATCCGTTAAATCCGCGTTCTATCCACAATGTGGCCGGTAGTGACACTTAAAATTAAAACACGAATATCACCAAGCATAAAAGCAGTTGGTGCGTTTGAGAGCGATTCCTTTAGCCGCAAATCCACAAGCAGCCCGCGGCATACGCAGAAAAATGTGAATCTTATTTTTATATTTCCGCGCAATTCCGTGTAATCTGTGGGCGTGTCATAATATTACCGCGTGATATTGTTCTATAAAATGTGACAAATAAAAAACAGTGGAGAATCGAATTGGGGAACCGCATGATTCAATACAAAACAATAGATGCTAAATCTCTGGCCGTTTTCGTGCGATTGGAATTAAAACAAGACCAGCGAGGATCATGGCAAAACAGAGAATTTGCCCCATGCTGAACGGACCGAGAACCGTGCCGAGATGCGCATCGGGTTCACGGACGAATTCGATAAAAAATCGAACCAGACCATAACCGATCAGATAAATCGACAAAAAGAGGCGGGCCAGTTTTTCGTTTCGGCGCATTGACCACAACACGATAAACAGAAAGATGCCTTCAAAAAAAGCCTCATAGAGTTGCGACGGATGACGCAGTTGCCCGGTGTAATCCGTTGGAAAATACATCCCCAGTGGCGACTCGGTGACGCGGCCATACAATTCATTATTAATAAAATTGCCCAGCCGGCCAAACGTATAGCCGAGCGGAATGGCCGGAATCATCAAATCCGCCAGCTCCCAAAAGTTGATGTTTTGTTGTTTGCAGTACAACAGTGTCAGCAGAAACACGCCAATGACGCCGCCATGGAACGACATGCCGGCAAGCCCGACAAATTTGATGCCGTTCGAAAAATCAAAGGGGACGATTATGCCGAGGGGATTTTCGACAATCATGCCGGGATCGTAAAACAGCACGTAACCAATTCGGCCGCCAAGCAGCACGCCGAGCACCGCAAAACCAAACCAGTTTTGCGCGACTTCTTTTTTTATACGAATGCCCTCAACCCGGTAGCGATACATGACGAGAAGATAGACCAGACTAAACGCCACGATGTACATCATCCCGTACCAGCGCAGTTGGAACGATCCAATGGTAAAGATTGTCGGACTCATGTGTTCGGGAAGATGCTGCCACCAGGTCATTTGAACTCCATAAATTTTTCAAAATAAAAGGAAAACAATTTAGGCTTTTTGATGTGAACCGCAAGTAAAATTTAAAAAAAGCTGTCGACTGTGAGCTATCAGCTTTCAGCTTTGAGGTTTTGACATTGTATAGAAAATACAGGTGAGCAGAGTTGTTCTAAATGGAATTCATGAACCTGCAAAGGTTCCAAACACTGAAAACTGAACGCCGAGAACGGATAGCTCAATTCACGACCTTAAATTTACACATTTGATATAACAAAAATACGAAAAATGGACGCGAGCTTCAAGACTCGTGATTTCCTCATTTTTTTCGAAATTGTCGTTTTTGTCAAAAATCTATTTCCCAAAGATGATGGCAAAATCAACCCACGGAATAAATGGAAAACCCTCGGTTCTGGTCAAAAAGTCGGGACTTGTCAAAAAGGCCAAATCTACGGCGATACGATCACCGAAAAAGCGGACGCCGCCCGATAAAAAGGATGGGACATCGCCGTCCATAAAAAACCAGTTCTCGGTAATCAATTTCGTACGATTGGATAACTGCAGTTCACCGCCCAAGAGCACTATTGGATTCGACACTTCTCCACTGATCGGAAAACCCGTGCCAATGGTCACGGCATTCGTTTTGCCAAATGTCGCAACGCCATAGCCAAGCGAAAAATCAATATCCTCGAAAAGATTCAAATACATCAACCCGCCGCCGACACCAATTTTTTCGTTGAGTTCGAACGTCAGTTTGGGCATCAGGTAATAGACCTGTTCATTAAAACCCAAACCCGGCATAATGGACATGCCGCCGGCAAGCGAGAAAGCATCGCTAATGCCATAAGCGGCGGAGGTAAAAAAGATATAGTAATCCGCAAAATAGCCGCGGCCATTTTTGAGTTGCCGCGCGGTTGGCCCGAAAAACAATCGGGTGGCGTGCGGATCGGTTTTGGAATAGGTGTCGGACGCCGTGAATCGATGGTCGGTCAAGACTTCGTCAATCAGGATCAACGGAACCGGCACGGCTAATCCGCCATGCGTGGTCACCGTCAGTACATCGCCGTTCGCCCGGGACAACACACCGTACAGTTGACTGCCATCGCGCATTGAGACAATTTTATTGGGCGTCGTCGCATCCCATTTTGATTCTTTCAGCGGGTAAAGAGCAGTTCCGAGAGAATCGCCCACATCAATGCTTGTGATTCGATTATGGATATTGGTACGAACCACGTCAAGAGTTTGGTCCTTTAAATTGAGCCGGAGAAATTGCGACTGGTCTCCGACGTTCCGCACAACAAGCCAGGAATAGCTGCTCTTGCCAAACAACACCAGACGCGCCGCCGAAAAGCCGGGAACATCGCCAAACAGATTGTAGCGTTGATTTTCAGAAGCGTCAATCACATCGCCGAGTTTATCGTGCAGAATAATCGGCTCGGTCATGCCAAACGATTTTATTACGGCTGTGACTAGAAAGATTAAAATTAAATTTTTCACCTTTTCCCCTTTTCTCTCAGTTACACCTTGAACTGAAGGCGGACAGATTGCGCATTTCATAATAATCATATCTGGTCGATGAATCAATTGTTTTTTCGCCATCACGTTGATCCGTTTTGCAATTACAAAAAATTCTTCTATCTTGTAAAAATTCACGAGGTCGCTCTTTGAACATACATCCCATTGATCTGTCCATTATCCTGTTTTACATCGTGTTCATTACCGGACTCGGCATTCGGCTGAGCGGGCGGTTGAGCACAAGCCGCGACTATTTTCTTGGCGGTCGCAGCTTGCCGTGGTGGGCGGTTTCGCTTTCGGTTGTCGCCACCGAAACCAGCACGCTCACTTTTATCAGTTTGCCGGGCCTGGCCTATATCGGTAATTTAAATTTCCTGCAGCTTGGTTTCGGCTATATCATCGGCAGAATAATCGTCAGTGTCCTGTTCTTGCCCGCCTACGTCCGAGGTGATGTGAGCACATCGTACGAACTTTTGAACGAAAGATTTGGCTCGGACGTGCGCACGTTTTCGTCGATTATCTTTTTGTTCACGCGACTGCTGGCTGATGGCGTGCGGCTTTTTGCCACCGCCATTCCGTTATCCCTTATGACCGGCTGGAGTTTGGCGGTGTGCATTATTGTCATCGCATTGGCGACGATTGTCTACACGGTGATTGGCGGCATCCGCTCGGTTGTCTGGATTGATGTTATTCAAACGTTCATTTACGTTGGCGGCGCGGTCGTCGCGGGATTCTTCATTTTGAACCATCTGCCGCACGGCTGGCAGTCCGTGGTAGATGCCGCGGCGCCGGAGCATAAATTTCAAATCTTCAATCCGGGATTACATCAATCCGTGGCGGATTTTTTCAAAATAAATTATACGCTGGCGGCCAGTCTCATCGGCGGCGCGTTTTTGTCCATGGCGTCGCATGGCACCGATCAAATTATCGTGCAGCGGCTGCTGGCGTGCCGGACGGTTCGCGACAGCCAAAAAGCGCTTGTCCTCAGCGGTTTTATCGTGCTCGTTCAATTTGCCATTTTCCTTGTTGTCGGATTGATGCTTTTTGCCTTTTATAACGGACTCGATATGCGTTCGGATGAAGTGCTTCCACGCTTCATCATCAACGAAATGCCCGTGGGATTGTCCGGGCTCATCATCGCCTCGGTGTTTGCCGCCGCCATGTCCACGCTCAGCAGTTCGCTGAATTCGCTCGCGTCATCCACCATGTTTGATTTGTTTTTGCCGCATCGAACGTTGGCCGCGCAACGCGAGCTGTTGTGGTCCCGGTTGTTCACCATTCTCTGGGGGATTATTTTCATCGGCGGCGCCATGATTTTTCGAGACAAAGACAATCCGGTTGTCGAACTTGGTCTTGCCATTTCCTCCTTTACGTACGGCAGCGTGCTCGGTACCTTTTTTCTCGCCCAAATTCAACCGCGTCCATCCCAACAGGCGATCCTGGTCTCCATGTGGAGTACCATGCTGCTCATGACCTGGTTCATCGGCCCGCCTCTCGGCGTTCGGATTATTTTGCTAGGCGTCATCGGCAGCGCCGGACTCTGGATATTTCATATCGTGCGAACCGTTCAATTCAGACTGTATCAAATCGGCCTCGTACTCGTCGCCGTCTATTTATTTCTCCAAATCCAGTCGCCCGGGGTGGCCTGGCCGTGGTACGTGCCGCTGGGAACATGCATAATGTTTCTGCAGGGATATTTATCGAATTTTATCAGAAAAAAGTAAAGGACATTTTTATGTCGAAAGTAAAAATTGGCATCATCGGCGCCGGCATGATCGGTGACGTCCATATCGATCGGATTCGCCAGGACGGCCGCGGCGAGGTCACATGGATCGCCAGCCGCACCGAAAAGACGTTGCGGGATAAACGGCAAAAATTCGGCATTCAAAACGGCTCGACGGATTATCGGGATTTGCTGCGCGACGACTCGCTCGACGCCGTTGTCATTGCGGCGCCGCCGTTCACTCATTTGCAGATGATAAAAGATTGCCTGGCCGCCGGCAAACATATCCTGCTGGAAAAGCCGATGGTGGTTAATCCCCGGGAACTGGACGAGCTGCTGGAAACCGTGGCGAGTTATCCGCACATCAAAGTTGTTGAATGTTCCTGCCGCCACGCTCGTCTTCAGCCCAAATTTCGACACATCAAAAAAATGATAAACGAGGGCGCCATCGGTGAGGTATATCACATTCATCATCAGGGTCTGTCGCGCGGTACGTTCATCGAGTACAATCCGGCGGGCGCCTGGGCGCATCAAAAAAAGCTGGCCGGCGGCGGTCCGTTTTTCGATTGGGGCGTGTACGACCTGTCTTTTCATTTGGGTTTGTTGAACGACGTGCCGCAGCTGATCGATGTCAAATCCTTCACCCGAAATGGTTTAAAAGTGTTCAAGATCAAGGATTTTATCTCGGACATTGAAGAACACGGCGCGGCTTTTCTTGAATTTGATACCGGCCTCACCTATTATTATGAACGCGGCGGCGGCGTGCAGGCCGAAGTGCCGCACGAAACGCGCATCTACGGCAGCAAGGGCAGTTTGCGATTTGCCTTTTGCAGTTGGGATCCGGCCGACATGGATTATTATTTTGTCGATCAAAACGGAGATGAGCAGCACGAGGTCATCAAAATTGACAATCCCGCAGGGCACGACGACAATCTCGAAATGGCGCATCACTTTCTCGATGTCCTGATTGAAAAGACCGAACCGCAGATGACCGTTGCGCTGGCAGCCAAGCATTTGAAGATTTTGTTTAAAATATTAAAATCATACCAATAAAAAGGAACACGTTATGAAGAGAAGAGAATTTCTCGCGGCCTCAGTCGCAGCAGGCGCCGCATCGGCCGTGCCGATTATGGCAGCCGCACCATCAGAACAACAGTACTATGAATTTTCCCGCTACGAAGTCGTCAGCAATGCGGCCAAAAACAACTTTGAAGCCTATTGGGAAAAAGCGGCGATTCCAGCGTTCAACCGCCTGGGCATTTATCCTGTCGGCGTTTTTCGCTCCAAATTTGGTTCGCATGGTTTGGATTATTATGTGCTCATTCCGCATCCATCGCTCGAATCGTTTGAAACCGCATGGGACAAGATTGCCGCGGAGTCCGAATATCAGAGCGCCGGCAAAGAGTTTATTGATCCGCCAATTAGCCAGCCGCTCTACTATCGCTGCGAAACCAGTTTGATGAAAGCCTTTAAAGAATTGCCGAAAATTGAGATCGCGGATCGCGTTAAAAACGCTAAAGGCCGATTGTTTGAGCTGCGGATTTACGAAAGCCACAACCGCCACAAAGCCAAACTCAAAGTCGAGATGTTTAACGAAGGCGGCGAGATAACGATTTTTAAGGAAACCGGACTCAACCCGGTGATGTTTGGCGAAACGCTGGCGGGTAGTAAAATGCCGAACCTGACGTATATGCTCGCCTTTGAAAACATGGACGAACACGACAAGGCATGGGATAATTTTCGCGTCAGTGAAGGCTGGTCAACATTAAAAGTGAATCCGCGTTATGCGGACACGGTATCCAGCGTCACGGATATCATTTTGTCACCGGCAGGGTGTTCGCAGATGTAAAAAGTAAAAATTTCAGCGGACAGAGATTATTGGAACGCCACAGCACAGCCTCACAACGCGACATAATTATTGCCCACGGAAGGCGCTGAAAAACGCGGATATTTTACACAAAACTTTCGCGTTTTTCCGTGCTTTCCGCGGGCATTTTTATCTAGCGGCTCACTCAATGATGCGCCTGTTTCGCCGCATATTCCCGCACAGAAGTGAGATGAAATGGAAAGTCTCGCTGCACCTTGGACATATCGATTTTATCGCCATGCGCTGCGCTCAACATCAAACTGCTAAATGATTTTTGCATGGGATCGGTCGCTTCTCGCCGCTGTTTTTCCAAAGCATCTGTCGGTACGTACGAAATATTGAATTCGTGTCCGCCCTCCATTTCAAAAATCCGGACGGCGTTTAGCTGCGACACTGAATCCGGACCGCCAAGCTCCAAGACTTTATCCCGAGCTGCCGGATGATGCAGGCATTCGACGGCAAAACGCGCCACATCCTTGTACGAAATATAACTGATGGGATTTCTGCCATTGCCGAAAATTTGCGCCTGCGCGTGCTCAGCATCAAATCCAACCGCAGGACTCAGCCACACCTCCATAAAATAGCTCGGACGCAAGATCGTATAATGCAGGCCGCTTTGTTTTAAATACTCTTCGACATGCCGTTTGGCATCGCGCAATGGAGATTGCACGTCAATGTGGCTGGAAAAGGACGTGTAGACAAATTTGAGCACACGCGCCGTTTTCGCCGCGTCAATAAGATGGATCATGCCCTGATCATCCACATGATCAATGTCATTATCGCCGGGCACATAACTGAACGGCATGGAGGACACGGTCGTGATAATTTCCGTGACGTTTTTTAAAGCGGGTAGAAATGTTTTTTCATCGCGCAAATCGCCTTCAATGGTCGGAATGCCAATATCGTGCAAATGCTGAATTTTGGCGGGATCCGAAGAGTGACGGACAAAAGCGTGAACGGGCTGGCCATCCGCAGCCAGTAAACGGCAAACTTCACCGCCAAGCATTCCGGTAGCGCCGACAACGAGAATCATGGTAGCCTCCTTTCAAAGTAAGGATTACCGAAATGATGAGGTCTTTGTGCCGGCAGCGTCGAGGTGTTGTCATTCTTGTGGGGTAGGCGAGATGGATTCGCATTTTGGATCCTCATCAATTCAAAGTGAATGAAGCGGAAACCAGATCGAATTTTCCCGAGCGTTACTTATTTAACATTTTCCTCTGCCTTTATCTTCCTCTCCAGTTTTGTGCAGACGGAATGCAGCATATGCACATCCTCCTCGGACAGATGCCCCATGCGCTCTAACAGTCGATTGACGATATTGGGATTCTGTTCGAGTCCGATGTCCATAAAAATGGAGTGGATGCGATTTTTTAACGACGAAAATTCGCCTTTGGCGGGAGATCCTAAAAGTTCTTTTTGTGGATTGAGAACCAGCGGGGATAGAATATAGGCAAACACCATCACCGCCTGCGCTAAATTCAGTGATGGATAAACGGCGCGCATATTCAGCGCCACGAGCGCATCGCATTTTTCAATTTCTTCGTTGAGTAAACCGCACTCTTCGCGGCCAAAAACAATGCCGACGTTCTGAATGGTCCGCCCTTTTGAGCGCAGCAGATGGGGCAGGTCCTCGCCGCCAAAATACTCCTGCCGTTTGCCGCGCCGCCGCGCTGTCGTACCGACGATAAAATCGAGGTCCGAAATAGCGCTCTCAAACGAATCAAACACCTGAGCATTTTCCAAAATAAAAGTCGATCCATGCGCTACACCGCGGGCATAATCGGTCAAATAATCGCACGGCGTCACCAGGCGCAAAAAATCAAATCCCATGGTATTCATGGCACGGGCCGCCGCGCCAACGTTTTCCGGCCGTTGCGGCGCAACGAGGATAAAATAAATTGTCATATAACATCCTTTTGTGAATGTGAGGAAAATAAAAATAATTTTCCAACCGTCAAACAATTTGTCATAATGCAACGCGTTGCTTATATTTTGTATGTATTTTTTAGCATGTAAAAACACACAAAACAGGTCACCACAATAATCGTTGTGCTTCCTGTATGGAACTACCGTGTAGTTTAGATAATTTTAATAACTCTAGGACTAGTACCCATGGCACACAAACTCGCCGGAAAAAAGGTATCTCCGGAACAGCTCATTAATATCCCTGATCTCATCAGTAAATATTACATTAACGAACCCGATGTAAACGATCCGGTGCAACAGGTATCGTTCGGCACGTCCGGGCATCGCGGCACGTCGCTTGACAGCACCTTCACCGAAAGTCACATTTTGGCGATCGTGCAAGCTGTCTGCGATTTCCGCAAAAAAGAGGGCATCACCGGGCCGCTCTTTTTGGGAAAGGACACGCACGCGCTTTCTGATCCGGCTGAAAAAACCGCGATTGAAGTCCTGGCGGCGAACGATGTTGAGGTCCGACTCGAAAAAGATTTTGGATTCACACCGACGCCGGTTGTGTCGCATGCCATTCTCGCTCATAATAAAGGAAAAAAAGAAGACCTGGCTGATGGCATTGTCATCACACCGTCGCATAATCCGCCGGACAATGGCGGTATCAAATACAATCCGACCAATGGCGGCCCGGCCGATACGGATATCACAAAATGGATTGCCAATCGCGCGAACGAACTTCTTGCCAAAAATTTGGATGACGTGTTCATCGTGCCGTTTGAGGATGCGATTCAAATGCCGAACATCCAGCGGTATGATTTTATCACGCCGTATGTGAATGATTTGGAAAACGTCATCGATATGGAGGCGATTAAAAATGCCGGCTTACAAATTGGCGCGGATGCGCTGGGCGGCGCCGGACTCGCCTACTGGCGGCCAATCGCCGAACGCTACGGATTGACTATTGATGTCCTCAACAATCACTACGAACCGACATTTCGTTTTATGCACATCGATCACGACGGCAAAATTCGTATGGACTGTTCCTCGCCGTATGCCATGGCCGGGCTCATTGAGCTGAAAGAAAATTACGATATTGCGTTTGGCAATGATCCCGATTTTGACCGCCACGGCATCGTCACAAAAAGCGGACTGATGAATCCGAACCATTACCTCGCGGTTGCGATCTGGTATCTTTTTCAAAATCGCCCACACTGGAAGACCGATGCGGCCATTGGAAAAACGCTGGTCTCCAGCTCGTTGATCGATCGGGTCGCGACCTCCCTTGGCCGAAAGCTGCAGGAAGTGCCCGTGGGCTTTAAATGGTTCGTCGATGGGCTGGTGGATGGGTCCTACGGTTTTGGAGGCGAAGAGAGCGCCGGCGCATCGTTCCTCAGAAAAGATGGAACCGTCTGGTCCACGGATAAAGACGGTATCATTCTCTGCCTGCTGGCGGCGGAAATACTTGCCACGACGAAAAAAGATCCGGCCATGATTTACGAGGACTTGGCGAACGAACTCGGCCGTCCGCTTTACAAGCGCATTGATGCCCCGGCGACCCTGGAGGAAAAAAGCAAGCTTGCCAGTTTATCCGCAGAGATGGTCCACGCTTCGGACCTGGCCGGTGAAAAGATCGAAAAAATCCTCACTCATGCTCCGGCCAATAATGCGGCCATTGGCGGCTTGAAAGTGCAAACCGAAAACGGCTGGTTTGCCGCGAGGCCATCCGGCACGGAAAATATTTATAAGATTTATGCGGAAAGTTTTAAAGGCGAGGTGCATCTTGAGCTGATTATAAAGGAAGCGCAAAAGATTGTAGCAGATGCATTGAAATAAAAAAAGGCGCTCAATTGAGCGCCTTTTTTATGCATACTGCAAAATATTATATCACACTCTGTACGACCGGCAAAATCTCTTTCGGAATCATCACCATCCGCTGCACGTTGTTCTCCATGTGCATCTCACCGACAATGAGCAGTCCCATCATTCTCAAATTGCCGAGCGTGGATTTTGGGATGTCCTGCGTCCACCAGTAGCCGTCATTATGTTCCGGGCCAAACATTTTTGAAGCTTCCGAATAGGAAACCTGATTGTTGCGCTCGATCACATAAGCAAGACACTCTTTGTCCTCGCGAGACAAGTGTTGCGGCACGTCATTGCGGAAGGCCGGCGAGAGAAAGTAACTGACAATTTCCAAAACATTATCGCGTTTTAATTTATGTTCCGGCCGCTGCCAAAAGTTGGACATGGCGTTGATCCATTCGATCGGCAGTTCGACAAAATTGTCCACAGCCGGCGCGTGTGGATTCAGTTTGATAAAACTCGCTTCGTCGTGCAATTCACGCGCGATGGCGGCAAATGCATCACCCACCAAACCCGGCGGCACATTCTCCGGTTCGCCCTTTTTTGCGGATTTGGGTCTGGGCGTCTCCGTCTGATTCAGCGCATAATATATTTCCCACAGATATTCTTTTTCCGTCATTATCGTTTCATTATCCTGCTGATTCCGATAGAGCGCAAGATAGATATCCGCAACAACATACAGATCATCCGGCTTTAACGAAGTGGTGCGAAAATAGTCATGTACTATTTTTCTAAAACCTCGGGGCGAATCGTTTTTGAGCTGTTTGCGAATTTCCCAAATGGCTGATAATTGTAGAAACGGATTGATTTCCGCCTCTGTATAATGCGCGTACAAATCGAGTTCACCGTTGTCGCGAAATCCGAGCTCGGGAAATTCGTTAACAATATCACTAATGTCCTGTTCAATTTTTGACAGCGGTTTTTGATCTTTGCGCTGGGCAAGAGTCCGGTCAACAAGCAGTCGAAGCGAGCGATTATCAAGTTCTTCGGGGAAAATCACGGGTGGTTCCACTCTAATTCATATCGTACTCATTTGCGATCAATTTACGCAATTTCATCTCGTTATAAAAGAAAAAAGCGCGAGCCGAAACTCGCGCTTTATATCATTCAACATTCAATGTTTTGTCCATACTCTGCAAAAACTTGTCCGGTGGTATAAAACCAATTTCACGCAAATCATCAAGCTGTTGACCATCGGCGGTGATGAAGACCAGCGTTGGCAGGCCAGTCACTTTAAATTTATCCATAAATGCCTGCGTCGCCGCATCCGGTTTGGTGCAGTCCACTTTGAGCATGGTAAACTCTTTGGCTTTTTCCTGAACAGCCGGATCGGTAAAAGTTTCGCGATCGAGCTGTTTACACGGCGCGCACCAATCGGCGTAAAAATCGATAAAAATCGGTTTGCCTTCTTGGAGAAGAGTTTCAATATTTTGATTGCTATAGTTGATCCAGTTTATATCGGCCTTTTGCGCGGTGATGCCGTTGTTCACCCAAAAAACTCCAAGAAGAATGAGAATAATACCGATGATTTTACGCGCCCAGTTGAACGCCCTGGAGTACATACCGTGTTCGAGAAAGCCGAGCAAAAATCCGGCGGTAATGCCGGTGATGCCGATGAGAAAACTGAATTTTCCGACGATTTGTTCAAGCTGCGGCAGAATAAAATAGAGCGCCACGCCGATGAGCATAAAGGCAAAAACTTTTTTCACCCACAGCATCCAGCCGCCGGATTGCGGCAGTTTGCCGAGCAGGCCGGAAAAGGTGGCGAGCACGAGATAGGGCAGTCCAAGACCGAGTCCCATGACAAAAAACAGAATTGTGCCTTTGGCGACCAGGCCGAGCTTGGCGATGAGGCCGACGAGTCCGATGATGATACCGGCCGCGCATGGCGCAATGACAATGCCCGCGGTCAAGCCCATAAGAAATGATCCGATCGAACCTTCTTTGTTTTTGCTTACTTTGGTGAGCAGCCACGATGGGACGGCAATTTCAAACGCGCCGAACAGGCTGGCGGACATCAGTAAAATAATCGTGCCGATGACGACGACAAACCACGGGCTCTGGAAGAGAAAGCCCCACTGCTTGCCGGCAAGCCCGGATATTAATCCCAGCGCGGCAAAGGCAAGCGCAATTCCAATTAAATAAAAAAACGCATTGACAAAAGACGATCGCTTGGATTTGTTAGTCCGACCACCAAAATAGCTGACCGTGATCGGAATGATCGGATAGACGCACGGGGTCAGATTAAGCGCCAGGCCGATGAGGAAAAACGCCAAAATAGCGCCGAACATGCCTTTTTCCAAATATGCCAGCGCTTCGCGTTCCTGCTGGGTGAGTTCAGGTCCTGTTTCCGCCGGGGCAGATGCCTCTTCACTTTGAATAAAAAGTTCGGCGTTTTGTTGTTGTACTGTCGTTCCGGCAGCAACGACATCAAGCACAATTTCAAAGCTCTCTTCACCCGGCGCGAAACAAACATTGTCGTCGCAACCCTGGTAAGAAACTTTTCCGGTGATGGTTTGCGGCGCCAAGGCTAAATCCGGTGACGTTGACACCGGAACGACGACAACAACCTTGCCCTCATAAATGGCTACTTTTTCATCAGAAAACGCAAAAGTTTTCAGTTTTGGCGCCGGGTAAATGGGCTGACCAAAACTAAGATTTGATACGGCGTTGAATGAAATTTCCGTCGGGATAAAAAATTCACTCAACGGTTTGTTCGAATTGATGTGCAGCGTCGGCTGAATATCGAGTAAAATCGCCAGTTTGAACTCGTCGCCCTGAACAATTTTTTCCTGAGAAGCCGCAACGCTCACATCGAGCACGTTGACATCAAATTGAGAAAAGGCCGGAACAGTTATCAACAAAAAAGCAAGAAATATCAGTTTAAACTTCATCTCTGTCCTTTCAATCCATTTTTTCTATTCATCGAAAATTTGATGTATTAGACGTTTCAAGGATTCAAACACTTACATGGTCGATTCGTCTTTCCAGCGGACGATTCTCCATTTGCCGTCGTCGCACGGTTCAAATTTAAAGATGGCGCTGCCGGTCAAGGTGTACTCTTCGTTTTTGCCGAAAAGTCCGAGCTGCAAGGTTTTGGACAATTCAATCGAGGCGATTGTCGTATCATTAACAAATGTTGTATCTTCGTAAATGGTCGAGTTCCACGTCAGGGTGATGGTGTCGAATTTCTTGAACAGTTGCCCGGTTGTTTTGAGATCGACATCGCGCCCCCAGGAGACGAAACGCCCCGATCCGCCGATATTGGGATCAAAATAGACAAAGACAAAAGAACTGTCGAGAATATCGGCATAGACGAGCGAATCTTTGAATGTATAGGCATAGACAAAATTATCGAGGACCTCGTAGGTCGTTCGTTGCGGCGTAATGACAATGGGCGGGCCGTTGGAATTATCCAGCGCCGGGGCGAACGGATTGAAGCACCTCGCAAAAAGACTAACAAGCAGGAGTACCGCGTAAAGCTCGATTTTTAATGGCGCGCCTTTTATCATAAAAAGGATAATTCGAGTTGGCAAGTTTTTATGTCGGGACAATGACATAGTTTAGAGAAAAAAAAAGCGGTGCCGTAACACCGCTTCTTAAATCAAATCGATTTGATTATTTCAATTTAAAGACAACCGGGATACCGACCCAAACTTTAACGGGTTTATCACGTTGTTTGGCGGGTTTCCATTTTGCCTGACGAATGGCGGCGACAGCCGCTTCGTCACAACCGTTGTTACCAAGTGATTTGAGAATCTTGGTATCAATGACATTTCCGCGTTCATCAATCAACACATTAACGTAAACGCGGCCTTCAACGCCGGCTTTACGAGCGATTTCCGGATAGACCAGATTTTGTTGAATCGCTGCAAAACCGCCGATCGGTTGCGGGGGTTCATCGTACGCCACAAAAATGGGCGTTTCGTCAGCCTCTTCTGCCGGCGGAGGCGGCGGAGGCGGTAATTCATCCAGATTGATCTCGGTCATCTCAATCGTCGCATCTTCCGGGATATCCTCATCTTCAGATTCGATGGGGATAGACGGACGTTGCGGCGCAGGCGGACGTTTTGCCTGCTCGGTTTGAGGAATTTCTTCAACCTCAATGGTCAAATCAATTTTGTCCTGTGTTTTGACTTCTCGATCCGCACGCTTTGAGGCTTGAAATAACACGAGGAGCACGGCAAGCCCGAGAACCAATCCCAGCTCGATATTCTTTTTGTATTTTAATCTCAAGCTGACTTCTGGTTTTTTTCTCATATATAACATAATTGACCTCTAATCAGCTGCTGTTCGAGTTGAATAGTTTACATTCAGTGCCGTTCCGCCTGCGGTTCGCAGTTCCTCATGGACATCGGTGACCAGGCCCATTTCAACGTCTTTATCAACGCGCATGGACACCAGTTTCATCGGATGGAGGGGATCGGCGACTTTTGTGTAAATCAACGTACGTATTTGTTTAATTTCGACTATCTTGTCATCTATGGAAACATTACCCGCTCTGTCGGCCCAAATGGTCGCAACGTCGCGTTTGCCTTGCAGCTTTTCAATTTTTTTGGCGTCAGGCAAAATGACATTCAAACCTTCGGACTCTTTAAAAACGGTAGAAACCATAAAAAAGATGAGAAGCATGAACACAATATCCGGCAGCGACGCTTCCGGTATTTTGGGTTCAACTTTAGATTTTTTTGCAAAGTTCAAAACGTTCACTCCTCACTTTTAGTTTTTAACGCTAAAAGAGTGATTATTGTTCCGGCTCGGCAATTGAGATACGTTTTGCGTTCGCCTGTTTTAACTGGTCAATAACGTCGATGTAAATTTCGTATTTTGTACCGCGCATGGTCTTGACGGAGAAAATGATGTTGTCATTTTCGCGGATCATTTGGCGAGCCTTGTCAGCAATCAATCGCATTTCAATCGGCTCTTCATCCATCATCACCAGGCCGCTTTCGTTGGCCAAAATATTGACAATGTTTTGGCTGCGGATTTTGATCTCCTCACCTTTGTCCGGCAACACCAACTGCAATCCTTTATCCGTATCAATTGTTGTTGTTACCAGAAAAAAGATCAAGAGCAAAAACGCGATATCAGCCAGAGAACCTGTCGGAATTTCAGCCTTTTTCTTTTTCTTATTTCCAAGAATCATGGAAAAACTCCAGTCTTTATTTTTAGCCTTCCATTTCGATCAAAGAATCAACCAATTCTGTTGATGATTCTTCCATGTCGATGATCAAAGCATCGATACGGGAAACAAAGTAGTTATGGAAGACCTGGATGATCATAGCGACGATCAGACCAAAAAGCGTCGTCAACAACGCCACCGAAATACCACCGGCAACGATAGACGGAGAAATGTCATTCGCGGCTTTAATAGCTTCGAAAGCGGAGATCATACCCTGGACTGTTCCGGTAAATCCGAGCATCGGCGCAATACCAATAACCGTGGCCAGCCAAATAAGACCTCTTTCCAAAAAGGCCATTTCGATGGTACCGGCATTGGAGATAGCTTTTTCAACATGCTCTACGCCGCGGTTTGCGCGCATGAGACCAGCATGAAAGATTGATGCAACCGGGCCGCGGGTGCTGGCACACACATCAAGCGCTTTCTCAACACCACCTTCAACGAGGGCTTCTTTAACTTTGGCCAAAAATTTACGCGTATTAACTGAGGCTCTGGTGAGAGAGATAAAACGTTCAATACTAATCATGATGCCGATGATGAGCATAATCAGAATCGGCCACATGAATGCGCCACCTTGATTAAAGTAATAGACCATGAGAAACAATCCTCCAAAAAATGAAAAAATTAAAATAGTTAGTTGTTCACAATGATTTTTTTAGTTCACAAAGGGTAAAGCGGATTGTGAACGCAACTTGTTATTTAAAGGTGAAAAAACTTACATTTTTTTGCTTTAAAAGTCAATATATTTTTTGAACAGCAAGACAGTGCTTATTCCCGCAAAATCAGACATTTACTCTTAAAATTGCTCGAAATTCGCCGCGGATCGCAAAAGTCTTTCCCGTATCCGCATTCAACAGATCGCCGGAGAACGAGCCTTCAATGGTGCGGTCGGTTATATTTTTGAGCGTGATCGTCCCCTTTGAGGTCATCGTTTTTGTCTGTGGTGCGGCAGTGAAAGCCATTAATTCAATGGGCAGCGTCTGATCAACCCATTTGCCTAGCTCACTTTCATTAAAATTGACATTAATTAAAAGCTGGGGGTACTTTTCGGATTCGAGGTTATAGTTGTAAATTTGCAGATTATCAAACTCAAACACATCGCCGCGTGGGGTAAATTGCGCTTCGCAATAGGAATCATGCATCGGCTTGTCACCCAAAGTGAAACGCAAAAGTCCGCCGTTTGGTTTTTGATCCGATTGTCTGGGGCGATTGACATCGTGCGGTTGTTTGGCAAGGTTTTCATCCCGTTGGCACGCTGTGGCGAGCAAAAACAGCGCACAGAAAAAAAATAACTTTATTCTCATGGATGAATCCTTATATTATCCATAAACGACTATCCGGTGAAATATACGCCATTGTTTTTCCCGATTCAAGTGTTTCAACGGACAATGACAAAAAATTACAAACCCCGTGGGAGGTGTTATGAATCCATATAAATTCACCTGTGTAGACCGGTTTTTGGAATATGTTAAAATCGACACGCAATCCGATCCGGAATCTACCACTTTTCCGAGTACGGAAAAACAAAAGAATCTGGCCCACATCGTGGTGAAACAGTTGCAGGACCTGGGACTCTCCGATGCGGCTATGGATGACAACGGTTATGTTTTTGCCACGCTTCCGAGCAATTCGGCGGCTGATGTGCCGGTCATTGGACTCATTGCGCATCTCGACACCTCTCCGGATGTGTCAGGTAAAGATGTGAATCCGATCATCCATAAAAATTATCAGGGCGGCGATATCAAGCTTGGTCATTCGGGTGTGGTGATAAAAGCGGACGAAAATCCGGACCTAAAAAAGCAGATCGGGCATGACATCATCACGGCGGACGGTTCTACCCTGCTCGGCGCCGATGACAAAGCCGGCATTGCTGAAATTCTTGACGCCATCACTTATTTTGTACAAAATCCTGAAGAAAAACACGGCACCATCAAAGTCGGTATTACACCGGATGAGGAAGTCGGCAAAGGGGCGGACTTTTTTGATGTAAAAAAATTCGCAGCGGCTTTTGCTTACACCATCGACGGCGAATCGGTTGGTGAAGTTGAAGACGAAACATTTTGTGCCGATTCGGTTGTGCTGACCATCAACGGCGTCAATGTGCACCCCGGCTACGCTAAAGACAAAATGATCAACTCGATTAAAATTGCGGCTCACGTCATTGAGCAGCTTCCCAAACATACACTGTCGCCCGAGACAACGGAGCGTCGCGAAGGGTACGTTCATCCGCATTCCATCAGCGGCAATGAAGAAAAAACCGTCATCAAATTTCTCATCCGCGATTTTACCGTGGACGGTCTGAAAGAAAAGGAAAATCTGCTGCGCGAAATCGCCCACGAGACTTTGGCGCACTATCCCAAAGCAAGCTATGATTTTGAGGTTATCGAATATTATCGCAACATGAAATACAAACTGGATGAAGAACCGCGCGTTATGCAGTACGCCATGGAGGCAGTGGAGCGCGCCGGTTTGACGCCGATAAGGCATGCTATCCGCGGCGGCACCGACGGCGCGCGTCTATCATACATGGGCCTGCTGACGCCAAATATTTTTGCCGGCGGTCATAACTTCCACTCCCGCCAGGAGTACGTCGCCATTCAGGATATGTATAAAGCGGTTGAGGTGATTGTCAATCTCATTAAAATTTGGGAAGAAAAAAGTCGATAATCTGTTCATCGTCACGCCCCAATCCTGTC
>CAYSNA010000055.1:0-17979 GCA_964432185.1 uncultured Cytophagia bacterium | reverse complement strand
AAAAAGTGTTTGCATATTAAATTAGATGGTAGTACCTTATATATGTGTAAAGCATATAGATGAAGGATGAGGTTGTAAATGCCTGGAAGACATCGACATCAACATTGTTCTTTTCAAAGTGAACGCCGACAGCGATGGGTAGAACCGTCAATTCTTTACGTCTTGTGGGATGGTCCCAAACATGGCTATGAGATCATGAGTGCCTTGCCGACACTCGGTTTTGTGCGCGGTGTGGCTGATCCCGGAGCCATCTATAGAACGCTGCGAACCATGGAAGAAAATAATCTTGTCTCGTCAGAGTGGGATACAACAGGTTCCGGACCGGCAAAGCGAATTTATCAATTGACCTCTGATGGGCGCCAGCATCTGACCTGTTGGCGCGATGCGCTCAAGGAACGGCGGGACTCGCTTAATGCCTTTATTGCTCGAATTGAAAATTTAGAATCTCAAGACAAGGATAATCCATGAAAATTGCAGTGAGTTGTACAACAAATTCCCCGGATGCGATGGTCGACTCGCGCTTCGGTCGGGCGCCCTATTTTGCGATTTACGATACGGCAACACATAATTTTGATTTTCTTGATAATCAGCACACCCTGAACAGCCCGTCCGGCGCCGGTGTCCAGTCGGCGCAGCATGTTGTAAATGCGAATGTTTCGGCATTGTTGACCGGCCACTGCGGTCCAAAAGCCTTCAAGGCGATGACTACTGCCCGAATCACAATTTATACAAACGTCTCCGGTTCGCTAATAGATGCCGTCGCAGCGTGCGAAAACGGCGAACTCGTCGAAGCATCCGAAGCGGATGTGGATGGACACTGGCTTTAATCAATACATGATGCCCGATGATGCAAGGCGATGAGCGGCTTGATCGAGCATCGTTAAAAATTTAAATCAACTTTGAAAGGAGGCCATTATGCCTCGAGGAGATAGAACTGGTCCTGGCGGAATGGGACCTCGAACTGGCCGACGCATGGGCTATTGCGCCGGATTTGACATGCCGGGTGCCATGAACCGTCCCCGATTTGGAATGTATGGTGGTGGATTCGGTATGGGCCACGGTGGTGGCCGTGGCTTTCGGCATCGCTTTTTTGCCTGGGGTGCGCCGTACGCTGCGGCTGAAGCGAACCCCGATTGGGAAATGGACGATCTCAAAGCGCAAGCCGAGACCCTGAAGAAAGAGTTGCAGGCGATTGAAAAACGTCTCGATGCGTTGAATCGAGAAAAGCCAAATGAAGGAGAATAACTATGCCCAGAGGTGATGGAACAGGGCCGGGCGGCAGCGGCGGTGGTCGCCGTGGCGGCCGCGGCGCCGGACCAGCCGGGAATTGTGTATGCCCGAAATGCGGTCACGTGCAAGCGCACGACCGCGGCACACCGTGCACGCAGGTAACGTGTGCCAAGTGCGGTGCGGCCATGATACGGCAGTAAATCAAACGGGCATACAACAGGACGATCAGGACATCTTTACAAGTTTAAATCGTACTTTAACTGTTTTTAAAACGAAACAACAAGTAACGTTATGACTTTGAATGTTTTTGGTCCCGTACCATCCAGGCGGCTCGGTCGTAGCATCGGCATCAATAACATTCCGCCAAAGGTGTGCACATATGCCTGTCTCTATTGTCAAATTGGAAAAACAACGCGCAGGCACGTGGAGCGGCAGACTTTTTTCGATCCGCAGCAGCTTGTTGATGCAACAAAAATCAAAATCGCTCAACTGGACCATCCTCACCAGGAGGTTGACTATCTGACGATTGTTTCCGAAGGCGAACCGACGCTGGATAAAAATTTGGCAGCGCTTGTATCGGGCTTAAAATCTCTCGGTTTTCCTGTTGCTCTCATCACCAATGCGTCGATGTTGTGGAATGCGTCCGTTCGAGACGATTTGTCTGATGTGGATTTTATTTCGATCAAAGTTGATGCCGTCTCAGAATCAGGTTGGCGAAAAATTAACCGTCCGGTTCGCAGTCTTTCTCTCGAAAAAATTAAAGACGGCATACGCCAATTCTGTCGGAATTATCCGGGCCGTTTTGTGACGGAAACCATGCTGCTGCACACTGCAAATGATGACGACAACGAGCTCAAGGCCATTTCCAATTTCCTGGCCGATGTTCAGCCGAAAATCGCCTATATTGCGGTGCCGACGCGTCCGCCGGTCGTGCCGAGTGTGAAGGCCGCCGATTCCGTCTCATTGACGCGAGCTTTTGATATTTTTTCGTCCGCAGGTTTACACGCTGAATTTTTAATCGGCTATGAAGGCAATGCCTTTGCCGCAACCGGCAATGCGAAAAATGATCTGTTGAGCATCACCGCGGTGCATCCCATGCGAGAGGATGCGGTTGACATTCTGCTGCAAAAAGATTTTGCCTCCTGGCAGGTGGTTGATGAATTGATCGCCGACCATCTATTGAAAAAAATTGAATACAACGACAAAATTTTTTACCTCCGACAATTACAAACTGAACGACTCTAACGACACGGATTTTTGATGATTATTACCATCGCCAGCGGCAAAGGCGGCACCGGCAAAACGACCATAGCCACAAATTTGGCTATGGCGCTCGCGGAGAAAAATGTGCAATTGCTCGACTGCGATGTTGAGGCGCCGAATAGTCATATTTTTATCAAGCCGGAGATGAACGAGCCCGAGGCTGTTTTTATAAAAGTCCCTGTTGTGGATGAGAAAAAGTGCACGCTGTGCGGCCGCTGCGCCGAGGTGTGTGAATATCATGCTATTGGCGTGTTCGGCACCAGCGTGCTGGTTTTTCCCGAGCTTTGTCACGCCTGCGGCGGATGTTCCATTGCGTGCCCGGACAATGCTATTGCCGAAGTAAATCATCCCGTTGGCCAACTGCAACGCAGCGCGGCAGGCGGCATTGATTTTATCACTGGCACGCTCAACATCGGTGAAGCCAAAGCGACGCCAGTGATTAACGCGGTTAAAGGAAAAATAAAACCCCATAGCATCACGATTATTGACGCGCCGCCCGGCACATCCTGTCCGGTGGTTGAAACCGTACGCGGTTCCGATTTTGTGCTGCTGGTCACCGAACCAACGCCATTTGGGCTGAACGACCTTAAACTGGCGGTTCAACTGGTGCGAAAGATGTCCTTGCCCTTTGGCGTGATTTTAAATCGGGCCGATATGGGTGATGATTTTGTCGAACAATTTTGTCAAAAAGAAAAAATTGATATTCTAATGCGCATCCCACAACGACGCGATATTGCACACGCCTATTCGAACGGACAATTACTGATTGAAGCACTGCCGGAATATCGGCAATTGTTTCAGCAGCTTTATACCGATGTGGAGGCGCGTCTGTGAACGAACTTGTTGTAGTGAGCGGCAAAGGCGGCACCGGTAAAACCAGCGTGCTCGGCGCGCTGGCTTCAATGGCGGAAAATGCGGTGCTCGCCGATTGCGATGTGGACGCCGCCAATTTGCACGTCCTCCTCAAACCGGACGTAAAAAAGAGTACGGATTTTATCGGAGGCAAGATCGCTCACATTGATCCTGACAAGTGTACATCATGCGGCATTTGCCGGGAGGTGTGCCGATTCGACGCCATCACAACCGATTTCAGCGTGGACGAGATCGCCTGTGAAGGCTGCGGCGTGTGTGTATGGAATTGCCCCGAGAGCGCCATCTCTTTTGAGGAGCATGTCAACGGCGAATGGTTCATTTCCAAAACTCGTTTTGGACATATGGTGCACGCCAGGCTCGGCATTGCCGAGGAAAATTCCGGCAAGCTCGTCACCCTGGTGCGCAATGAAGCCAGGACACTCGCTGTCGAAAAAAAGAAGAATCTTCTTCTGGTCGATGGCCCGCCCGGAACCGGCTGTCCGGTCATCGCGACCATTGGCGGTGCGGATGTTGTGCTCATCGTTGTTGAACCGACGCTGTCGGCAATTCACGATATGCAGCGCGTTATCAAGCTGGCGCGGCATTTTAATGTACCGGCGACTGTGGCCATCAATAAAAGTGATTTAAACACTGAACTGACGACCAGGATTGAATCATTCTGTAAAAACGAGAATCTGCCAGTTGTCGGCTATATTCCCTATGATCTGGATATTGTCAAAGCCCAAATGAGTGGACAGACGATTATGGAATTTGACAACATCATCTTGAAAAAACATTTTTCCGAGTTATGGAACAATTTACAGCAGTATTTAAACAAAAACTGACAGGATCAACAGGATATAACTTTTGACAAATCCTCTACATCTAGGAATCCCGTCAAATAGAAAACAGGAGATTTGATATGACTCGTTACGCTGTGCCCCTGGCGGCAGGCCAATTATCCATGCATTTTGGTCACGCCTCGCAATTTGCCATTCTGGATTATGACGAGACAACAGAAACAATCATCAAAAATGAAACGCACACGCCGCCGCCGCACGAGCCCGGCGTTCTGCCGGCTTGGCTGCACGAACATGGCGTCAATATTATCATCGCCGGCGGCATGGGCCAGCGCGCCGTGATGCTGTTTCAGCACAATAACATCACGGTTGTCACCGGCGCCATGGGCGGGACACCCGAAGAGGTTGTGCTGGCACATGCAAAAGACGAGTTGATCACGGGTGATAATGTGTGTGATCATTAAGCGGGGCCGCACCGCAGAGTGTGTTGATACTCTATTTGTGTTCAAATAAAAGCGGGGCTCACCTGCCGGCATCCCGCTTTATTTATTAGCATATGGAGGAGATGATGGCACGTTTAAAAGATGTCGATGTGATCCAAAAAGATTCTCTGTATTATTTTGTTCAAGACGGCGCAAGAATAAAGGGCAAACCGTGGCTTGGGGATTTGTTTTCACCACTGTATGATCGGATGATGGAAAAAAGCGTTTATCCGAAAAAACTGAATGCGGACAGGCGTGACCATTTACATATCTTGCAGCATGAACTCGGCGCTATTCCGCAATGCCGGCTATTGGAGTTGGGAACCGGCACGGGTGATGCTGTGCCATTTCTGCTCCCGACTCATGAATATACCGGCATCGACGTTAGTCCGGGACTGCTCAAACAAGCGCATAAACGATTGCTCGCTGCCGGATTTTCTCATTTTGAACTTTATGTCACGAGCGCCGAATTTCTCCCATTTCAGGACGAACAGTTTGATGCCTGTCTTTGCTTTTTATCACTCAACTTTTTTTCTGACATTGATACTGTCATTCAGGATGTAAAACGATTGCTCGTTCCCGGCGGTATTTTTATCGCCTGCGTGCCCGTTCCGGAGCGTAAAACCAATAAAGCGAAAATTCACGGCACACTGTATTCGGAGCAGGAATTAAGAGCGAAATTTGAAAAGCACGGTTTCCGCTACCATTCTCTGCCCTACACAAATGGATCGCTGCTCTATTTCAAAGCTTTGAGGTAAAGTGACTGTATCGCTGTTTCGCCGCCAAATTAGTGTGCTTTACAGAAATCTCCTTGAATATCGAATCTTTATGCTTAAATTAAGATAAATAACGGGGGTGAATGTTCTGACCATTCTAAAAGCATAAATAGGCGAAAATTTAACATGAAATTCCAGTATCGCAGGGAAAATTTTATTATAACGCGCTATCCGATAACGCAGGATCATTCGTTACAAGCCTGGAGCGCGGCTGATGAATATCTATTAAAATATCTCGACGACCAAAATATCCGACCGGCATCCGCGGTCATCTATAACGATCGATTTGGCTTTTTGACCTGCCTGCTCAATCATTTTGCTCCGTTCTCCGTCATCACCTGGAAAAGCCAGGAAAAGTCGTGTTTGCGAAACGCGCTGAATAATAAAATCGAAATTGACAAAACTCGTTTCTTATCGCCCTTGCAGCCAATCCCGTCTCCGGTCACGCTTGGTTTGATCAAAATTCCAAAATCACTGGATTTGTTTCGCCTCTATCTTTCTCACGTGTCGCAAAATCTAACGGAAAACGGCATGGTGATGTGCGGTTTTATGACGCGCCATTTTACATCGCACATGCTTGATATCGCCGGCGAGTTTTTCGAATCGGTCGAACAGAGTCAGGCATGGAAAAAATCGCGCCTGCTGATCTTACGGAAAAAGAAGGATGTCGGTGATATTAATTTTATCAATTCGATTGAATTTAACGGAACGACGTTTCAACAGTATTCTGGCGTTTTTTCGGCGACTAATATTGATTATGCCAGCCAATTTCTCATTGACCATCTGACTGTTCAAGAGACGGAAAAATGTGTTCTCGATGTGGCGAGCGGCAACGGGGTGCTTGCGAACGCCGTTCTGAAACAAGCGCCCGAGTGTGAGATGCATCTGATGGATGACTTTTTTCTGGCGGTCGAATCCTCAAAATGGAATGTGGAAGGAGATGTTTTTTTTCACTGGAATGATAATCTGAATCATTTTGCGGATGATAAATTTGATCTCATCGTCTGTAATCCGCCGTTTCATTTTGAACACGAAAATTCCATCGAGATTGCGTTGAGTTTGTTCAAGGGCGCCAAAAGATGCCTCAAGCCCGGCGGTCGGATGTTGATTGTCGCCAATCAGCATTTGAATTATCAAACGCATTTGCAAAAAATCTTTCAAACCGACATCAAGGCGCAAAACGAAAAATTTGTCATTTACGAATGTTTCAAGCAGAAGAAATAAGAGGACGTTGTGGAGTACTCCTATATCAAATCGAACGGCACATTGGTCGACTATTTGAACACGCTGGATGAGCGCAAGATCGAGGTTCTGGCCGTGGATGTGGAAGGTGATTTTAATCTGCACCAGTACGGCGAAAAACTCTGTCTCATTCAACTGTACGATGGGGAGGATGCGGTGATCATCGATCCGTTCAAAGTGTCGTTGGATCTGATAAAACGGCTGCTCGAGTCCAGATCAACATTAAAAATTATGTTTGACGCGCCCGGAGATCGCGCCTTTCTGTTCAAAAACTATGGGATTGATGTGCTGTCGATTTTGGATTTGCAGACCGCCGTGCTCTTGTTAAATTACGAAAAAAATGATCTCGCATCCGTTTTGCACGCGGCGCTGGGACTGGAGCGGCAGCGATCCAAAAAGAAATTTCAGCAATACAACTGGACTAAACGACCTATCGAGGAGTCTGCTCTGGAGTACGCCCTGGACGATGTGATTCATCTGTTCGATTTAAAGGAAAAGTTGTTTGCGGACATCATACAACAGAAATTGATGGATCAGTTTTTTTTGCGTAATTTGCAGGCGCAAAACAAACCGCATGTGTACAACAGCAAGCCTCGGCTTTTTCGGACAAAGAATTTTCGAACGCTCAAAGGTCGCGAGCAGATTTTGTTTGAAAAACTGTATCTCATCCGTGAAAAACATGCCAAGCGCCTGAATCATCCGCCGCACTCGTTGCTGCCGAACGAGGTGCTGTTTCGGCTCGCCATGTCAACCGACAAACTGCATCGCAGCCATTTCGGCAAACGCGTGCCAAAAGATACTGTGAAAGAAATCATGCAAGAAATGAAAGAAAATTGCGCCTAACCTGATACGCTGGCGAACTTGTTTATTGTTTGTAGATGATCGCATTGTTGCCTGATCATTTAAAAAAGAGGAGAGGACATGAAGACAAAGAAAAAAGGCTATGGGCTGATGTTGTCATTAACTATTATCGTGACACTTGCCGGTCTTTGGACGCTCATCCCCGATTCATCAGCGAGTGAGGGAAGTATTCTTGGATACAAGGCACATTGTACGTTTACGCCAATCAGCACATTGATCTGTTTTCTTCTTGCTGCTGTTATCTGTAAAATTCGCAAAAAGAAATTCACCACATTGCAGGATGTTTAACATGCGAACACAAGTTTTCTGTCTCATCATACTTGCAGGTTTTTTCATCGCCAATGCTCAAGAACTCGTCTGGTACGACGAGTTTGATGGCGCGACGCTCGATCTGTCCAAATGGGATAAACCGGAATACAATCGCCGGCAAAACGGCAGCGGTCCGGACGGCTGGTGGCTGCGCGAGGATTCTTTTGTTGATGGCAACGGTCATCTGATTATTCGCGCGCGCCAAATTGCCAACCGCAACAACGACAACGATCCGTACGATTACGCCACCGGCGCCATTCGCAGCATCGGCAAGTTTGAACAAAAATTTGGCAAGTTTGAAATACGCTGCCGATTACCCAAACAGCCGGGCTGGTGGGTCGCTTACTGGTTGTTTTCGCAGTCGGTCGGCAACGAGGACGGCTCCGGCGAGGACGGCACCGAGATCGATATTTTCGAAGGCTTTGGCTGGACCGATAAAATGCAGCACGCCCTGCACTGGGATGGGTATGGCGATGCGCATCAGTCCATCGGCCATAGTTTGACCATGGAAAATCTTCGCGAGGGCTTTCATACCTTTACCCTGGAGTGGTATGAAAACCTCTATGTTTTTTATGTTGATGGCATGGAGAGCTGGCGCACGGATGCGGGCGGCGTCTCCAAGGTGCCGGCCTATGTCAAGGTTACCGGAGAGCTGTCGACCGAATCCTGGGCCATCAACACCGGCTGGTCGAATGATCCGGCAAAAGCCACATGGCCGGATTCGTTCATCGTCGATTATGTCCGCGTTTATAAACTCGATGAGACCATTTTTAATGAGCCGGAACCGACCGACC
Source organism: uncultured Cytophagia bacterium (assembly GCA_964432185.1). Lineage (GTDB taxonomy): Bacteria > Zhuqueibacterota > Zhuqueibacteria > Residuimicrobiales > Krinioviventaceae > Kriniovivens. The sequence goes on along the minus strand of CAYSNA010000055.1, from coordinate 9,370 downwards.
ATTTGGCTTACCGTAAACCCGCCACTTCGTCAACCGATATGGGAACGCGCTATTCGCCGCGCCGAGCGGTGGACGGCAACATTACATCACGCTGGCAAAGTGAACCGGGCGAGCACTGGCTTGTGGTGGATTTGGAAGAAACGTATCTCATCAACAAAGTCAAACTCAGTTGGGCGGATTTGTACGGCATCGAGTATAAAATCGAAACGGCCGAAAACGCGGACGGTCCATGGACCGAATGTATCCATGTGACCGACCATGAAGGACGAGGCACCGTGACGCACGAGTTCCCACCGCAGGCCGGACGATTTGTCCGCATGAATGGACTCAAGAGTGTGAACGACGCTGGATTTTCGCTGTGGGAACTGGCCGTGTATGGTGATGAAAAGTCGGCCGTCCAAAAAAAAGATGAACATGTTGTAATACCGGCAAGTTCGATTTTATTACAAAATTTTCCGAATCCGTTTAATCCATCCACAACATTCAACATTCAAATTCCGGGCGGCCACACGCGCCTGGCGGTTTATAATGTGCAGGGTCAGCAAGTCGCGCTTCTGCTGGATGAGAATATGTCGGCCGGCGACCATGCTGTTCAATGGAATGCCGATGGTTTTCCAAGCAGTATTTATCTGGTGCGATTGCACACAGAAAATGGGGTATTGACTCGAAAAATCATTTTGCAAAAATAATTTTTTGAACGCCGGATAGCAACGCTGTCCGGCGTTTTTTGCTTATAAGCGTAACTCGGTTTAAATTGCGTCGTAAATTACTCCTGTTGAATGATTTGCACAAAACAGGACTCCTGATGAAAAAATCAATTTTTCTGCTTGCTCTTTTCGTGATCTCCTCCGCCAGTTTTGCCGGAAAACAGGGCACGGTCGCCATGGGCGCGAAACTGACCACGCCACAGATTGCTGCCGTTTCATTTTCATTTTATCCGTATCACGCCTGGCTGGTGCAAGTTGAGCCGGGCATTGGCGGCGGAAAATTAAACGTCGGACTTGGCGGCAATTATGAATACACCATTGGCGCCGCTCTCAAAATGTCACTACTGCAAACCTGGCTGCTGCCGATGGGCGGTGTCGATAAAAATCAAACCTACATTGGCGGTGAATTTGAGTGGATGTTTAAAGGCGTGAATTTTAATATCGGTTTGTACGGTCACATGGCGGGCACGAACCCGAGCAGGGATATGATTTTTTCCGCCGGGATTGGCATTGGATTTTGAAAATCCGGACAGGATATGTGCACCTGTCCGGTATATTTACAATTTTATTTTTGAGTCACAATGACCTTTCCGCCGGTCTTGACGAGAATGGTCGATTCTCCTTCACCAATATTCAACTTTAATCGTCCTTTGGCGGTAATGTTAGAGCGCGGCTCGTTCACCTCAATTTCCTCTGCCTCAAAATAGCCGGGCTGCACGCCTTTCATATTTTCCAGTTCAATTTTTTCACCCGATGCATCAAGTCTGGCGTTCAGTTGGCGCGGCAGATTAACTTTTACTTGTTTGTAGGTTGTCGTCAATTCAATGTTTTTGTCAGCCGGCAGCTCGTCCACATCAACCTCAATCGGGCTGCTGCTGCCGTGTACTGAAACCGATCCGCGCGTGCCGCTCAACACTACATATTTATAAGTATTGGACACGTCAATATCGCCGCCAACATCTTCGGCGGTGACACTGCTTGATGAACCGTTAACCTCAAGATCACCGCCCACACCGGAAATAGAAATCGGTTTGTACGTAGAGCGGATCATGGCCGATTTGTCAACGTTCTCCACCGTAACCGATGCGGATGATCCATGAACTTCCAGGTACCCGGTGATGTTTTTCGCCACGATATCATTGTACGTCGCGCTAATCGTAACATCGCCGTTTATGGAAATCGCCTCAACCGGACATGACGAACCATCAACCTCAAGTGAACCATCAACATCTTTGACTTTGATCGGTTTGTAGGATGTACGGATGTTGGTGTCGCCGCCAATTCGCGTGGCGGTAACTTCAGCGGAGCTCGATTTAACCATGAGGGTGCCGCCGACACTGTCAACAACCAGGGGATTATAACTGGATTCAATCATTGCCGATCCCGCGATCTGTTTTGCCGTGACATCCGCGCTGGAGGCGTTGATGGTCAAATCGCCGCCCACGCTGTACACATCCACCTTTTTATAGGATGTTTTGATCTCGCAATTGCCGCTCACTTGTTCGCCGGTCACCTCGGCGCTTGAGGATGTGACGACACAATCGCCGTCTATGTTGCTAAAGGTGACAGAACGGTAGCTGTTGGCGAGGCTGGTCTCGCCGTTTATATTGGAGGCCCGGATTTCGCCGCTGGAACTGTGCACGTTTATCGGCCCGTCAAAATCGGCAATGTCAACCGTCGCATAACTGTTCTGCGCATCCAGGCTGCCGCCGCAATTGGTCAGGTGAATTTCACCGGAGCTGTTCCTTAGATCGTGCCGGCCGAACACCTTCTCCATGGTCAAATTTCCATAGGCGTTGTGCACGGTGACGTTTTGCTCTTGCGGAATCAACAGTTTCATATTTTGCGACGACGAAATTTGCCATGTCCCGCCTCGAAACAGCGATTTGAAATTTCGCGCCAACGCTTCCGGAACGCTGCTGTCATCGGACAGCATGGGAGTGATAAATTTTATTCTGTAGCCATCGGACGATTTGATGATTTCAAGCGACGAATTATCGATGAATTCCTGCACCAGATTGTTGCTGCCGTTTTTTACTTCCAGGTCAACCGTGACGGAGATTTCGTTTTGATCCGTGCCTTGTATGGAAATATTGCCGCTAAATTTCTCCACTACGATGGAAGCGCCGGACGTTGTTTCAACCGACTGCGTAAATGTTTCTGTGGTGTTGGCGCTCGCATAATTGACGATGACCAGCACAACCGCCACAAAAACAAAGGCGAAAAATAATATTTTATTCATGTTTTTCATGAGGTCTCCTCGAATTTGTGCGCCATGGCGACGAACGGAGTGATCGAAGCACTCTGGTAAAAGAAAAGTATTATGATCACGAAATACCCTTCTGTCAGGCGGGCGGCCCTGGCGCTGACTTGGCTTTTCATAAAAATTCGGTGCTTCGAATTTTTAACTCGCACTGACGTGTAGGTGCAGCTTGCTAATCTCTTTGAGTGTTTCTTTTTTGTCCTGCAGCGCGGCCAGCAAATAGCGCCTGATATGCGCGTTTGCCGGATTCACTGCCAGCGCCTCTTTGCACTGTTCGATTTGCGTATCAATCGTTTCGAGGCGATCGCGGTACAACAGCATCAGTTCCTGATCCAGTTGTGACAGGTGCGGCGTGACCGCTTTTTCCAGTTCCCGGATGGCGCGCTCATAGTGCTGCTCCTGGCGTTCCACTTTTTTTAAGGCCGATTCGGCGAGCAAGCCGGAATCCGGCACGGGACGATTCAGGAAAAAGATCACGCCGGCGCCAAACACCAGAACAAGTAACGCCGCGATGCGAAGTATCCACCGGTAAGTATCACTCTTTCGTATGCGCGACGCGGCGGTTAGCTCGGATTCAATCCGCGACCAGAGCAATGGCGCAGTGATCTCTTTTTTAAAGGAAGAAACCATCGCGAGCACTTTTTCATCGTGTTGAACGGCCTGGAGACACTCGTCGCAGTGCTGGATGTGGGAATTAAATTTGTCCGTGGTCCATTCACCAAGAGTATATTTTTCAAATCCATGACACGCCATACACACTCCGTTACTCATCGCTAAGGATTTTTCGCAGCCGAACTCTTGCCTGAAAAAGCGTCGATTTGACGCCGCCGATACTCATATCCAGAATATTTGCAATGTCTTCAATTTTAAAATCTTCCACGGCAAACAGCACAAAACACAACTTCATTCGATCCGGCAGTTCATCGATGGCGTATTCGAGTTGCAGTTTCAAGTCCAGTTGCGGCGCCGTGCTCGATACGATCCACTCCAGGCTGTCGCTTTGGTGCTTTTTTTGAAGCCGAATGGCGTCAAAACAGACGTTGGACAAAATTTGAAACAGCCAGGTGCTGAACGCGGATTGAAACCGAAAAGTGCCGATGTGGCGATAGAGTTTGATGAACGTCGTCTGCACCGCATCTTCCGCATCCTGCTGCTGTCCGAGCATGCGCAGAGCCACCCGCAACATCGGTTGATGATATATATCGTACAGTTCCTTGAACGCTGTGATGTCGCCGCGACGGCAGCGTTTGACGATTTCGGTTTCCATCCAAAGCCTTTGTTTGCCTGTGAGACCGGAAAATGGTCAAAAAGGTTTAATGCAAATTTTACTTAAAATAATTTTATTTGAGGATTGATGCCAGAAGAAATTTGCAAAGCGGGACCAGGTAAAAAGGTGAAGGAATTTAACTTTCTCCATCCCAAACACAACTGGGATGGAGAAATCAAAATATTACTTTACGTCTTTAAGTCAAAGGTGAGACGGAAGCAGAAGCTCAGTTTTAAAATTAATGTTTGTGCTCTTCCAAATGCTTTTCCATCTCTTCGTCAAAATAGAGTTTGTAAAAATCAGCGACGAGCGAACGCAGTTTTTCAACATGTCCAAGATCGGTCGACTGTTTGGATTTCATCGCAAATACAATGATATGATGCAGCGCTTCCAGTGATTTATTATATTTTTCCACCGCGGCCGCGTCACTCGGATCAGCAAGCGGCTTGATGCGCTGCGCTAAAAAATAATCCACCGCAATGTCGCGGATATCGTCAGCGTGTTTGTCTTTGTTGGTCACCCAACGGACGATTTGATTATAATTTTTGTCGCCGGCTTGCGAGAGCTCATTAATTTGATTCATCGATTTTTCAACTGTGGTGATTTGTTCCAGCCACATATCAAAACGCATCTTGTCGCCAAAAATACCGCAGGGAATTTCACAGTGCGAAAACGCTGAAGCCGATAAGCCAATGATAAAAACAGTCAACAAGGCGAAAATTGATTTTTGGTTCTTCATTTTGGATTCCTCTTATTTTTAACTTGTAATGGATTTTCATCTGTCGTATTTTTGTAAAACAAAATGAGCCGTAACTTATTCCAATGACATTTTATCTTTCAAACGGACACGAAAGAAGAAGATCGAGGAGAGTGAAAACGCCGTCTGCCCATACGAAAAATTCCAAAAACTCGTCCAAAATTGGTTCACCCCGCGCCCTGTTGATTTTGACGATTGTCAGCATGTTCTTTATTGCCGCGGCGATTTATGGTGAATATCGGGCGAGGCAAAAGGACTATGTGCAACTGCTGGAAAAACAGGCGTCGTTGTTCATCCAAACCGTGCGGCATGCCACCGAGATCGCCCTGCTGACCTCCACAACCGTCGATGCCGATATGAATCTTGGTTTGCGATGGATCGGGCAGTTTTTGAAAAAATTTCAGGCTGATGAGAATGTCGAGTACGTCGTCTTGCAAAACCAATTTACCATTGTGGCCGGCAGTTTTGCGGACTATGACATCGCACCATTTTCACAGGATCGTGTGCTGCAGGCCGTGCTCGACAGCGAACGCCCGACCAGCCGCATCCTTCAGTTTGACAATAAATTGATCTATGAATCGATCAGTCCGTTTTATTTTGGCGATGTGCCCATGGGCTTGCTTCGCCTTGGATTATCCATGGACGAATATCAGGCGCTGCAAAAGAGCGTGGGCCGGCGACTGTTTATTTTTGCCGTTGTGCTCATCGTCTTTGGTTTGATCGTCATTAATCTGCTGATCAGTCATCGGCATCGACGAATCCTGCTTCGCGACCTTGGCCGATTGCAGGATGTCACGGCTACGGTTTTTGATAATCTCTCCAGCGGTGTCATCAGCGTCGATCAGAATGGATTTGTGCGTTCCATCAACAAGCAGGCCCTGACGTTGCTCGCGAAACCGTACGATGACATTATCAATTCCTCCTACACACTCTTGCCGGGTGACTATGTCGAGGTCATTCGCGCCAAGCTCGACTCTGGGGGCGCCAACGCCAGTGTGACGAAAAAATGGCTCACCGTCAGCGGCGAGCGGCGATTGTTCACCTTGCAAACAAATGTGTTGAAAAATGATGACGACACCAACAGTTGTGTGCTCATTATCAACGATATCACCGATCAAACGCAATTGGAAGAGCAGCTTCGTCGCAATCAGCGGCTGGATGCCATGCGCAACCTGGCCTTTTCTGTGGCGCACGAAATAAAAAATCCGCTCAATGCGATCAATTTGCTCATCGATTTGATTCGTAAAAAATTCAAGCCGACGCAGGATGAAGAAAAATTAAACAAACATCTCGATACCGTGAGCGCCGAAATCGCCCGCATCAGCACGATTGTCGAACAGTACCTGCGTTTTTCGCGGCCAACCCGACTAAACCTGTCGAGTCTGTCCATGCCCGATGTGATGCACGACATCAGTGTATTGATGAGCCCCGAGCTGTCGCAGCACAATATTCAATTTGAAATTGACATGGCGGATCATCCGCCGTTGCAAGCCGATCGAGACCAACTCAAGCAGTTGTTCATCAACCTGATCAAAAATGCCCAGGACGCTGTTCAACAGGATGGACATATTTCCGTCATTGGTCGTCTTGTCGATATTTATTATGAGGTACGTCTTGCGGATGACGGCGTCGGCATTCCGGAAAAAAATCTCGATGCCGTGTTTGATCTCTATTTCACCAGCAAAGCCAAAGGCAACGGCGTCGGCCTGTCGGTGGCGCAGCAGATTGTTGAGGCGCATGGCGGCACAATTGATGTCGAAAGTGAAGAAGGCATGGGAACGACTTTTTCCGTTCGTTTGCCGCTATGACTAAAAAAATTGAACGTCAAGTGTTAAATTTTAAATGGATGGTCAAATTTCAGGCCTTAGTGTTCGATGACATATCTTGGACATTCTGCCCCGGGATTTGATGTGTTATTTGGAATTTGTTCTTTGACTGTGTTGTCCTTCTGACTTTTATTAATCACAGTGGATTTAATCTATGGCAAAAAAATCAATTCTGCTTATTGAAGATGAAGAGATTCAACGAGAAACATTGGCTGCCCATTTGGAGGATGTTTATGTTGTCTTTCAAGCGGAATCGGCGGAAAAGGGACTGAATGTTCTCGCGAGTAAAACCGTGGATGCGGTGCTGACCGATTTTAACCTGCCCGGCAAAGACGGACAGTATGTGCTGGAGCAGGTAAAGGCGATCAATCCAACGATTCCGGTCATTCTCATCACCGCGTTCGCCAGCGTGGACGGCGCAGTGACCGCCATGCAGAGCGGCGCGTATCATTATCTCACCAAACCGATCAACGTGGACGAGCTGATGCTGATTTTGAAGCGGGCGCTGCAGTTGCAAACGCTGCAATCGGAAAACCTGCGGCTAAAGGAAATGCTCGGTCAGCAGAAATCTTTTGGCGGCATCATCGCATCGAGCAAAAAAATGCAGGAGGTTCTGAATCTTGCCGGACGAGTGGCCGAAACCAAAGCCTCCATTTTACTGAATGGTGAAAGCGGAACCGGCAAGGAAGTGATGGCGCGCGCCATCCATTTGGCGAGCCCGCGCCAGGACAAGCCGTTTGTGGCGTTTAATGTGGCCGCATTGTCGCCAAATTTGATCGAGAGCGAATTGTTCGGCCATGAAAAAGGCGCCTTTACTGGCGCAGACAAGCAGCGCATTGGCCGTTTCGAACAGGCCAATGGCGGCACCATTTTTATTGATGAGATCGGCGATATCCCGCTGGAGATCCAGACCAAATTTTTGCGAGTGCTGCAGGAAAGCCAGATTGAACGCCTGGGTGGCAGCACACTGATAAATGTCGATATCCGCGTCATTGCGGCGACGAATAAAAATCTGGAAAAAATGATCAAGGACGGCACATTTCGCGAAGATTTGTATTATCGGCTCAATGTCGTCACCATCAACCTGCCGCCGCTGCGGGAACGTAAAGAAGATATTCCAGTGATGTGTGATTATTTCATCAAAAAATTTGCCGAGATGAACGGCAAGGAGATGAGCGGCATGTCGCGCGAGGCGTTCGACGTCATTATGAAATATGATTTCCCCGGCAATGTGCGCGAGCTGGAAAATCTCATGGAACGCGCCGTCATTTTGTGCCGCGAGGATCGTATCACTTTGGACGATCTGCCGGCCGGCCTTTTCGAGCCGTCCGAGACGACCATGGAAAACAGCACAGCCGGACTGGAAGAACAGGTGGAGGCGCTGGAAAAACGGCTGATCCAGTCCGCGTTACGACGCTGCGGCGGCAACCAGAGCAAAGCGGCGCGGCAGCTCGGCATTACGGAGAGAAAACTTCGCTATAAATTGCAAAAGTACGAGCTGGAGTAAACTCGACATTCTTGACGAGTTCTCGACGATTTTGTCAGAACGGTTTCGATCAATACGGGAAATGCGCCCGTTCGGCATTTGGTTTAGTGGCGAATTTTCAGTGGCTTAGCCGGTTTGATTTTTCTGGCACAAGAGTTGAATAACTTTTGTCACTATCAAATCCAATCACACGAAAGCAATAAATAATGTTGAACGGATTTGGATTGAGGAAAGGAGATTTGTTATGAAAAATCTCACACTGCTCACGATAATGACCGCACTGTGTCTGCTGTTTGTCTTTAGCGATCTTCAGGCGCAGAATCCGGCTCCGGGTGAGGAGATGCGTATCCCGTTCATCGACCGGGATGGCGACGGCGTTAATGATGTGCTGCAAAACGGCTGGGGACAGCGTTTTGTTGAGCGCTACAAAATGCGGCAAAAAGTGTGGGACGAACTGAATGTCGAGATCATCAAAGGCGAAGACGGCCCGATGGTTGATACCGACGGCGACGGCGTTGGCGATGTGTCCGTGCGCGATTTTATGACATCAAAAATGGACGAGCTCATCGATACTGACGGCGACGGCAAACCGGACACGGCGCTGCGCGATTACCTCGGCCGGCGCTTCAAAGCGCTTGACGCTGATGGTGACGGCCTGCCGGACAAGATCACGAAAGAACAGATTCGTGAACACCGCGAACAAATGCTGGAATGGCGCAAAAGCATCCGCGAACGTCTTGGCAATGGATTGCCCGCGTTTATCGACGACAATAACGACGGTATTCCGGACAACCTGCCGCCGGCATTTGGCTGGCGTGGTTTTGGCGGTCGCGGCGGCCGGCCCTAGTTTTACGGTTGCGCAACCGGAAAAACGCCGCGTGCTTTATCACTGACATCACATTCTATCGAGGAGCCTGTATGCAGCGCTCTTTTTGCATCATATCACTTGTACTGGCGCCGCTTATATCTGCTGTTTTGGCGCAAACCAATGTGCTGTTCTCTACCTATTTGATCCGCGACGATAACGCGTTTCAAAACCGTGAGACCTACGATGATTGGATCAC
>CAYSNA010000054.1:0-18138 GCA_964432185.1 uncultured Cytophagia bacterium | reverse complement strand
GTTCATTAAGTGAGAAAATATTAGGAGATCTTCACATCGGATCTGCATTTGTATCTTGCAGTGGATTTAGCCTGGCTGCAGGATTGACAGAAATTGACATTCACGAAGCCCAATTGAAGGAAATAGCAATCAGATCATCCCATCAGGTGATCTGCCTGGTCGACTCAACAAAATTTGGCAGGACCGATCTGACTTCGTTTGCAAAGTTAAACCAGATTACCCATTTATACACGGATCACTTTTTATCTTCAGAATGGACAGAAAAACTAAGAATAACAAGGGTTAGTTTTTCTCTTTGTGAAAAATGACGAAACAGTTTTTGTAATTTAGGAGTAATAATGTCCAAAACAGTAAATTCAATAGCTATCGATTTAGGTGCTGAGATTCCCACTTTTGATCTGCCGGCGCCGATCTCAAAATACGAGTTTGTCGGTGCGGTGTGGAAACATCGCGACAAGGGCTGGGATTATACGAAAATTTTCGGCTTTTATGGATTTGATCCCGACAGTTTTAAATTTGATGTTAAACCAATTGTTCTCACCAAAGACCAACCCATCGTCGATGATATCGACATTGTCTGCGACTGGATTTTTGTCTCCGAATAACCGAGAGTCTCTCCCATGCGTATACTTTTTTTGACATTGTGGTCAATGATGACCCTGCCGCTTTATGCGAATGTAACCGGCGCCATCACCGGGGTGGTGACGGACGCGCAAACCGGTGATGCGCTTCCCGGCGCCAATGTTTACCTCGACGGCACCTTCATCGGCGCCAGCACGGATGTGGACGGCCGTTATCTAATTGATCGTGTCCCTGCGGGTGAGTATCAACTAAAAGCCGGATACATCGGCTACAAGGCCGAACTGCAAACCGTGCGCGTGCAGGTGGAGCGCACGACCAGAATTGATATTGCCTTGCGACAGACCGCGCTTATCGGCGAACAGGTTGTCGTGACGAGTTCGCGCCAGCCGGAAAATCTGGCGTCGGCTGCCGGCAGCATTAATATTCTTGGCAAGGATGAAATTGCTCGCCGCAACAATTTTCGCATCGACGAATCGTTAATGGCTGTGCCCGGCGTGACCGTTGTTGGCGAAAACGTCAATATCCGCGGTGGTTCCGGATACAATCGGCTCGGCGGCAGCCGCACCCTGGTCTTGCTGGATGGCGTGCCGATTTTGACCACGGATCTCGGCGAGGCAAACTGGAATATTCTGCCGGTGACCGAGGTCGAACATATCGAAGTGTCGAAAGGCGCGGCGTCATCCCTGTACGGGTCCGGCGCCTTGAGTGGTGTGATCAATATTCAAACCAAAAAAGCAAGCGCTCATCCGAGTTTTTCCTTCAACCAGACGAGCGGCATTTTCGACACGCCGTCCGTGCCCGAGTGGCAGTGGACCGACGAAAGACTCTATTATCATAAAACCGATGCGAGTTTTTCCGATACGTATGGTCCGATTGGTCTCCGCCTGGCGGCGACGCGGCATCAGTCCACCGGTGATCGGGAAAATGGGCAGTTCGAACGCTGGTATTTTACCGGAAAGCTGAGCACGCCGCTGCCCGGCAATTCCAACCTGACGATTTTTTCAACCTACAGTCGTGAAGATCGCGGCCTGTTCCTGCAATGGATGGAACAGGATCACGCCCTCAATGTGCCGTCATCGGATCGCCGCAAAACCGTCGGATTGAACGGCTATATTGGCTATATCATTTTCAATAAACTGTTTTCGCCAACACTGGCCATGCGGGCGCGTGCTTCATATAATCAACAGCTCGTTGGTATTCCGTTCGATTTGTCCGGTGTCTTTACGCCGGCGGTCGGACTCGGTGGTGAGCTGCAGGTGAATTGGAAACCGCATGAGCACCACAGCGTGTCCGCCGGTATTGATTACAAATACGATGCGGTGGACGCGACCTATTACGGCCTGCAGACGGCCAACAATATCTCGCCATACATTCAGGAGAATTGGGAAATCTCGAACCTGCTGCAGCTAAACGCAGGATTGCGCTGGGACAACTATATTCTCGTCGGCGATTCCCTGGAGACGCAGCTCAGCCCCAAAATCGGCTTTAGTTTTCAACCGGCTTTTGGAACGATTATTCACAGTTCGATCGGCCGCGCCTTTCGTGCCGCCACTGTGGTCGAACGTTTTCTGGATGTCGGATCGAAAGATTTTCACTGGTATTCCAATCCCGGACTCGAGCCGGAGCGCTCAACCCTTTTTGATATCGGCCTGCGGCAAAATATTGGTGAAATGATGTACGTTGAGGCCACCTATTTTTATAATACGTTTGATAATTTTATCGAGCCGACATTGTTCAGCGATTTAACCGCGCGGTTCATTAATTATCCAAAGGCGCGCATTCAAGGTCTTGAGACCGAGTTTCGCTGGCGGGCCTGGCAGGACCGTTTGCGTCTCAACGCCTCGGCCACGTTGATGGATCATAACGAAATTGAAGCCGGCAAACCGCTGATGTATCGGCCCAATCTTATTGCTTTTGTCGCGCCCGCCGTCTGGTTCGGGCCGGTCGGCTTTGAACTTGATTTTCGCTACATGAGTGAATTAAAACGCGTAGCGGTGTATCCTCTCGACGAAAGAGTGCCGACCAAGATTTATGATTTTCGTTTGATGTACGAGTGGTCGAATGTGCGCATTCAATTTTTAATTCGAAATATGATGAACTATAACTACACAGTCTCCGAGCGCGTGCTCGGAGAAATTCGTAACTTTGCCGTGTCGGTGAGCGGCAATTTCTAATCGACTGTTACAGAAACTGGAGACAGACCGATGAAAAAAATAATGTTCTTAACAACGCTTGTTTTACTGACGCGATTTGCAGTCGCGCAGGATAAAACGCTGGATCGTGACTATGTGCCGATCATGTTTAAAACGGCCGAGGCGCCGTTGTTTAATTTGAATGTAAATGACTGGGCGGCTTTTCGTTTTGATAATAATTCCAAATCCTGGAGCGCCATTCCGTTTCAGTTTGATCAGCTCTCGGATTCGGAGAAATATGATCGCAACGGCGACGATATAACCGACGCCACCGACGAAATCACCTTTATGCCTTCGGATGTCGGTGATAAAGCCGGTTTGGCGGAGTGGCTCGATTCGGCAGTCGAGGCCGAACGCATCGAACTCGAAATCGTCGATCCGCTGGATGAATCGAAAAAAGGCTGGGTTTATCTTTACAAAATTGGCGCAACCGCACAGACCGCGCCGGGCTATCTCGAGTATATCCTTGGTCCGCAGGCGACGCCGGCCGCCGATACCATCAAAACCGATGTTTTTACCCTCGGCCACAATCGTAATGGCTGGATTGATTATTTGACATTTTCCAAAGCCGGCATCGATATTGTGGATCGATTTAAAATGCGGCTCAAAGGCAAAAGTTTTCTGGTGCCGTCTTATGACATTAACGAGGATTTTGTCGAAGCGACGACCGATCCGGAAAATGTCTCTTTTTTTAGCGGCCCTGTGCGCGCCTTTCACATCACCAAAGCGGATATTTTGCTGGAAAAACTCGGCATCGCGTTGCTGCCCAAACGCTCGTCGTTCAAGTATAATTATGAGTATACACCCTATTCTTTTGCCATCGAAGCGCAGACCGATATCGACGCGTCGCTGCTGGCGTTGTTCGGTGTCAAATTGATGCGCCAGTCGCTCGACTTTAATGAGAACGCCATCGGCATGACCTTTTACTCGGATACCAACCGCGACGGTGTTTTAATTGACGGTCTGGTGTCCGACTATAGCGATGTTCTGGCGCAGGACAAACAGCAAAACTGGGTCATGGCCACCGGCGATCACGGCACCGTGTTTCTCATCTTTGATATCGATATTATGAAAAATTCCAGGCGCAGTATTTATTTTCGCGATCAAAAAGACAATAGTTGGACCGGTGATGATACGCAAAATACCGGCGATGATTTTTCCTACGGCGACATGGGAGTGATGATCAAAGCCACCGGCGATGCCTTGATCACGGATAAATTATCCATCGTTTTTAAGGGCTATTTTATCGATCGAACCAATGTGTCCGCCAATTTTGGCGAACAGCTTTTGGCATGGGAGCAAAATCCGGTAAACGTCACCGCGGTCACGCAAACGCAGGATGTTTCAGGTATCGCAACAACCGATTTTCAACCGGCTGATTTCCGGCTTGAATCCGTCTATCCGAATCCGTACAGCATTCTGTCAAATAAAAATGTCGTTTTTACCTTTTCGGGACATCGGAACGATTATTACGATCTGGTCGTTTATAATAATATTGGCCAGCAGATCGTCGAATTTCGCGATCTGTCGGTGGATGCCAACGGTCACTCTGCGCTGCGATGGGACGGCCGGGATCAATTTGGTCTGCCCGTTGCGCCGGGCGTCTTTTTTGTGCAGCTCAAAAACGGCGTCGATATTCAAACACAGAAACTGGTGATTTCAAGGTAATGCAATTTTACTTTTCCAAAAACAGCGCGCCATATATTATTCATCAGCCGGAGGTGATTCATACGCCCCGGCTGATTGTATTTCAGGATCGCGTGAAAAACAATATCGAACGAATGCGATACCTGTTAAAATCAATCGATCCGACCTTGGATCTGCAAAACCTCTGTCCGCATGTCAAAACCCACAAATCCAGCGCGATTACAAAAATGGTGATGGACGAGGGTGTGAGCTTTTTCAAGGCCTCTTTGAACGAAATTGATATGCTTGCGCGCTGTCGTGTCCCGCGAATCTTTGTGGCATATCCCTTACTTAAACAGGATGCCGAACGTGTGGCGCAGTACATTTTGGATTATCCGCACATTCAGTTTTTTGTCCAACTGTCGCGGCACGAACATGTTGAAATTTTGACAAATATTTCGAGAGAAAAAAATATCACGTGGCACTATTATGTCGATGCCAACGTTGGTATGAACAGGACTGGCCTACCGGTGGAGGAGGTTTTTGATTTTTATCTCTCACATGCTGATCAGCCGTTTTTGTCCTTTGCCGGCTTGCACGCCTATGATGGCCACATACATCACAAAATGCCGGAGGAGCGGTCTGCGGCATCCATCGAAAGCATGAGCCGGTTAAAAAAATGTCTGGATCAATTTGCCGGACATGGTGTTCATGTCGAAAATTGCATCGTCGCGGGCACGCCAGGCTTTGTGCCGGATGTGGAATATTGGTTCCAAAACCGTGTCGACACGGACATTTACTACTCGCCCGGCACCTGGATTTATTTTGATACGGTCTCGAACGAGATGATGCCGAATACTTTTGAGTACGCCGCTGTTATACTTACACAGGTGATCGACAAACCCACGAGCCATACGGCAACTTTAAATGTGGGGCATAAACGCTGGGCTGTTGATCAAGGGCCGGTTGAGACATTTAGTGTTCCCGGGATGAGCGTCGTCTCAAAAAGCGAAGAACACACCGTGGTGACGGCGCCGGAACATATCACCATTGGTGATTATATTCTGATCGTTCCTCGGCATGTCTGTTCAACGGTGAACTTGTGGGAATATGCGGTGATCATCAACAAACATGGTGAAATTGTCGGCCAGAGTCCGGTTGACGGACGCAATCGATAATAAAATTGAGAGCATTTATTTGGAGGTTACACAATGAAAAAAATGGTACAAATTTTAATGCTGGGCTTTTTTCTCTTTGGCACATGGGCTGTGTTTGCCACACCTGAGGCCTTTAAAGAGTCGCGCAAATACGAGCATGTGCAGTTTCGTGGTTCGGTATTTCAAAAATTTTGGCAGGCCAAAGTACCGATTGAGGATATTGTCATCTGTGCCTATGATCCTTCGACAAATAGCATGAAAGTCATTCCGTTTCAAATTGATGAACGGGTGGTGGCAGAGGATCCGTTCAGCCCAAGCAAAAAAAGAGCATCCTACTTTTTAACAGACGAGACATCCGGCTATCTCGATATGGAAGATGAATTGGTGTGTATGCTCAAAGACCTCGGCCCCAAAGCGCCGCTGCATGTCTGGATTAACGAGGCCTCCAAAGCCAATCAGCGTTATGAAGTTGTCGTTTTTAATTACGAGGATCGAGACAAGAAAGAAAACGCACTGTACGGTTACGTTTTTCATGCGCCGGGATTAAGCACGGAATTCCCCAGCCCGCGTCCGTACAATTTTCAGTATGATAAAGAAAAAGATATGGTCAGTTGCGTCAACTATTCGGTCGGTTTTGGTGGCGACAATGGCCTCATCGACGACATCATGTTGAATCAGGGTATTGGCGGCGCCGGCATTGACATTTTTGATTCGCAGAAATTGCGCGTCGTCGGCGTGCTGGATTTTGGTATCATCAATATTGCGCCGGGAAAAAATGGCGAAGAAGCGATGAATGACCGCGACAATTTTTATCTCTATCCTTTTGAAGGCGATATCGAAGACGGCGCCTATCTTGGCGTCACCAAAGATCCGGTTGTCCGCCTGGTTCGCGAGGTGCATCAAACCTTGCGCGTTGGTAATTTTAATTTGCCGGATGTTGATTTTATTGTTGAAACCAAATTTTATCCGTACAGCGGTTTTAATGCCCAGGGCGCCAATCTGAATCCGGATAGTTTGAAAAAACAGTTCCCGGAAGCCGATGACATTCTCATTGATATTGATCTGGTGCGGCAATCCTGGGACTTTAATGAAAAAGCCAATGGCATGAAGTTTTTCAATCGGCGTAACGCCAACATTCCTATGGATGGCAATCCGGATGCAAATCTCAACTATTCCCTGGCCAACAGAACGTGGAAAACGGTGATTGACACTACGATGAACGGCGAAAAAACCAAAATGTGGGTTGACGTCACCGGCATCAGCGAGTGGACCATGGCCAGCGGCCCGCAAGGCACCGTGTTTTCACACATCAAAATTGAAGACACATCGCATGAAAGAATCGAGCTCTATTATCACGATAATAAAAATGGCGGACAGGGCGATAACAGTTATATCGAGACAGGTGACACCGGCGACGGCATGTCCTACGGCGACCAGGGCATCAAGATCATCAATACCAAAAATCTCGACTTGAATTTTGCCGTTTATTTTGTTGACGGCAACAAAGATCAGGCGTTCGGCGAGTTGATGGCCAATAATTTTGAAGTTGGCGTGCAGCAGACACGAAACGAACAATCCTATCCGGTGAGCGTCAACGAGCCAATCGATACTCGGCCGATGACTTTTGTTCTCGATCAAAATTATCCCAATCCGTTTAACAGCTCGACGCGCATTTCTTACATCGTGCCGAACCATGCCGATGTCGAGTTAAAGATTTTCGACCTGAACGGCCGCGTGGTCAAAACCCTGATCAACGAGGCGCTGGATGCCGGTTCGCACGACGTGACCTGGAACGGCACCAATGAATTTGGCGAGGATGTGCCGACGGGCGTTTATCTCTACCAGCTGCGCGCCGGCGATCTGGTAGCCGCAAAAAAGCTTTTGCTTGTCAAATAGAATTTAAATATTATCAAAAGGGCGGTCGCCGCCCTTTTTAATATCATGTAGTTTGGATTATTTGGTAGGAAAAAACGTGAAAAAATTAGCGCTCTTGTCTTTTCTACTTTTGTTATTGATGTTGAATGCCTGCGACGTCGACCACGGCATAGAACCGTTGCCCGGTCGCCTCGAGTTGATCGTGCATTTCCGCAACGAACCGCCGAAAAATACCCAGGGCATCTATTTGATGATCTCGCCGGAATTCCCGCCGCACGCCATCAATGAAGTCTTTCATAGCCCGAACAGCTTGCCCATCGACCGTGACTCGGTATATCACGAAGTCGTGCTGCCCTACGGTCATTACGATGCCATTGCGTTGTGGTGGTACAGCACCGAAACCGAGTCCAACCTTGCGGATGTTTTAGCCATTCCCATTAGCACCGAGGGCGACCTCGAACCGCTCGGTTTTGATATCACCGAAGAACAACCGGTGTACCGCATGGAGATTTGGGCGAACTGGAACAAGGTGAATCGCGACGCTTCCATTCAGGGCAAGATCACTTTTGACGGTGACTATCCGCCAAACACAGCCGTTACCGCGGTGGCGGCGTTCAAGCAAAAACCGGAACGACCGCTCGATTATTTGATCTACCTCAAGTCCATTGATTTTAGTATTGATGAAGGTGAAAATCCTTATTACTACAATTTGCCGGTGCGAAGCGGCAGTGTCGGCTATGTCGCTGTCTTTTGGTTGCCGGACCGGGCGGCGCTGACCGAGTTTCAACCCATCGGTTTTTATGTTGATCCCGATGATTCGACCAGGGCGGGTAAATTGAATCCCAAGAGCGGCGAAGATGTGACCGGCATCAATATTCATGCGGATTTTAATCTGGTTGTGCAACCCGAATATTAAAATGAAAATGGAAAAAACGATGGTGAACAGTCGCAATACAATCTTTGGCCTGCTTTTTATATTGACGATGGCCCTTATGCTCAACGCCGCGCCGAACGGCAATATCAGCGGACGAGTGATTGACGTCAAAACCGGCGATGGCCTCCCTGGCGCCAATATTGTCGTTGAGGGCAGTTTGTTCGGCGCCAGTTCGGATCTCGAAGGACATTATATCATCACCAAACTGCCGCCTGGTAACTATACGTTGCGCGCCTCCATGATGGGGTATAAAAACATGACGATCAAGGATGTGCGCGTCCAGGTCAGTCGAACAGCAACGGCCAATTTTGATTTGGAAGAGACATTCATTCAACTTGATCCCGTTGTTGTGGTCGCGGGAAAAACCGAACAGCGTCTTGATCAGGCCAATGTTTCCATTTCGGTGGTCACGGCGCGCGAGATTGAACGCCGCAATGCTATTGATATTCGCGAGGCGCTTGAGAGCGCGCCGGGCGTCAACTTTATTGGCGATCAGATCAATATTCGCGGCTCCACCGGCTACACCTTCGGCGCCGGCAATAAAGTGCTGCTCCTGCTTGACGGCGTGCCGGTTTATGCCAGCGATACCGGCCAGTTCAATTGGGATATGCTGCCGCCCATGGACATCGAACAGATCGAAGTGCTGAAAGGCGCCGGGTCCACCCTGTGGGGCGCGTCAGCGCTCGGCGGCGTGGTCAATATCATGACCAAAGATCCGACTGAAGAAGGTCGTTTCATGTACTCATTTTCCAGCGGCAAATACGACAAGCCCTATTATAAAGAATGGGAATGGACGGATCACAGTAAATTGTGGTATAACCGACTGGACATGAGCTATAGCAAAAAGTTTGAAAAACTCGGTATGCGGATTTCAGGCGGTCGCTATGAAACCACCGGCTACCAGCAGCTTGGTGATTCGGAAAAATATAATTTGACCGGCAAGTTTGATTACCGATGGGATAGCGGTATCAAATGGACCGGCTATGCGGCCTATAGTTATATTGACAAGGGCTTTTTTGTGCAATGGAAGGGACAGAATGATCCCTACGAAGTGGATGAAACCAACCTAAATAATTATGCCAAGACCAATCAACTGAATGCGTATATGAAGCTGGCCGTACCGCTGTCATCCACGTTTGGATTTAATCTTCGCGGTTCATTCATCCGTACGTTGATGGGCAACCAATTTGGCGCCAGCGGTGATTTTAACCCGGCGATTGGCCAGGGCCTGGAAGCGCAGGCGGATTGGCTGCCGCATCACAACCATGTCGTCACCTTTGGCGTGCAGTACCAGCTTGATGCCGGTAACAACAAATATTTCGGCGATCACAAGGGCTCGTTTGTCGGCCCCTATATTCAAAACGAATGGAAAATGCGTCCCAATCTGCGCCTGACTACCGGATTGCGATATGACCGCTACCAGCTTCACGGCGGCAATCCGGAAGATTTGTGGAGTCCGCGTGTGGGGTTGAACTGGCAGCCGTGGGAAAAGACCAGTTTCCGCGCTTCCGTTGGCAGCGGTTTCCGCGCTGCCACCATTATCGAGCGTTTTCTCGAGCTGACGATCATGAATTTCAAAATCAAATCCAATCCCGGGCTCAAAGCCGAAACCTCGTGGGCGTACGATCTTGGCTGGCGGCAATACATCAACAAGGACTGGAATTTTGATGTGGCCGTTTTTCATAATCAATATGATAATTTGATTGAAGCGCATCTCGATCTCATTCGCGGGCAAATCCAGTTCCGTAATATTGCCGATGCGTATGTGCGAGGTCTCGAGTTTACGACGAACTGGAATTATCCAACGAGTTTATTGGGCAAGGAAGTGACGCCGGGTATTACCTTGTCGAGTACGTTAATGGATCACGAAGACAGCAAATACCACGAGCCGCTCACCTATCGGCCCAAAATTTTGTGGAACACCAAAGTGTCGCTAAAAATTAGTCATCTTCATCTGCAAGCGGATTACCGTTACGCCAGCAAAATTGACGAGGTGAAAATTTATCCGATTAACGACCGCGTGCCGATGAACTTTTTTGACTTTCGCGCTTTTTATGATTTCGGCATCATCACCTTGCAACTCGGCGTGAACAATATGCTGCAATACAATTACGCGCCAATGGAAAGTAATTTAATGCCGCCGCGCACGTTTACTGCCGGATTGAAGGGACAGTTTTAACAAAAAGGCCATCCAATTTTGGATGGCCTTTTTTGTATGGATGTGTGGCAATCTGAATGTCGTATAATCGTTGTCAAATTTTTTTGACAAAAATACATTTCGAATCTCCGGGCGCGTAAAAATCCTCCAGCACCGCTTCCAAATCGTAATTGCATGATCGATAAAATCCGCGCGTCGGTTCGTATTGGGCGCGCGACGACGTCTCGACATATATACGATGACCGCCCATCTCTGCAATCGCCTGTTCGCCGGCTTGAAGTAAAATCTTGCCGATGCCCTGCGAACGCACATCGTTGTGTACGGCGATCCAGTAAAGATCAAAACTGGATTGGGTGCCGGCAATGGGGCCGTAACACACGTAGCCAATTGTTTTGTCGTTTATATCGGCAAAAAGAAAATAATAGCCGCTGGCTTCACCCTTGTCGAGTCGTTCCTCGATCAGTTCTACTGCCACATCGATTTCTTCCTGATTAAAAAAGTGTGTTGATTCAACAATCTCCCGGATGGCGAGCCGATCCGACGAACGAGCTTGTTGGCGAATGTGAATGGATGATGCTTTACTTTTTGGGGACATGGTTTCCTCGGAAAAATGCTTTTGAACTGTGCCACAAGCCGCTAAAAAAATGCCGGGCGTTGATGCCCAATGATCTGGTTCTGTAACCGCCTTCCTGCACCACAAGCACCGGCAAACCCAGTGCGCCAATCCGGCGACCATTTTCTTCAAAATCATGCGAGGTTAAACTCCAGGTGCCGGTCGGATCGCCTTTGGCGGGATCGAGTCCCAGCGCGACTATTAAAAAATGCGGCGCGAATTGTTGAATGCGTTTGAGCGCTTTATCCAGCGTATGAACATACTGCTCGCCGCTCAACTCTTCCGGCAGCGGAAAATTGACGTTGAATCCGGCGCCCTGACCTTCGCCCGTTTCATCGGCAAAGCCGGAAAAATAGGGGTAGGCAAATCGCGGATGCCCGTGAATGGAAATCGTCAGCACATCGGCGCGATGATAAAAAATATCCTGCTGGCCGTTGCCGTGATGGTAATCGAGATCCAATATAGCGATTTTGCCAAAAGCGCTCAAAAACTGGGCGGCAATAGCATTGGAGTTGAAATAACAAAATCCGCCAAACACCCGGCGTTCGGCATGATGACCGGGAGGACGCACCAATGCATACGCCAGACGGTAGCCATGCAATAAACTCTCCGCAGCGGTCAGCGTACAATCGACGGCGCGTTTGGCGGCGAGATAGGCATTTTGATTGAGCGGCGTAAAGGTGTCAATACAATAATAACCGGCGCGCACGGGCAGCTCTTTTGGCGGACGAGTCGCATTTCGTATGGGAAATACATAAGGATAAACCGATTTATTGTCCGGCACATTCTCGCAAACTTTTTTCAGATAGCTGACAAACTCGCCGTCGTGCACGGCGCGAATGTGTTTTTCGGAAAACGTTTTTGGTTTCATGGTGATAAAAAATCCGCTTGGCTCAAGTTCCTTGAGAATGGAGCGAATGCGCACCGGCGATTCCACATAGCCGCGTTCGCGCACGTGATGGATATCATGTTTGTCGTTGATGACGAGGACAACACGTTCTTCGTCCGAGTCCACGTGCACCGGCGGAATGCTTGCCGCGTGCTTGACATATTTCGGCGCACGAAACTGCACCGGATCTTCGATGAACGAATTGACGACCATGTCGGTATATTCTTTTGGGCAGAGATCGCCGTATTTTCGATCCAGAATCGCGTGCACAATCTGTCGCGCCTGATCGCGCCGCAACGGTTTTTCGGAACCGAGATGATCAAAGACGAGAAAGGGTGGACAATCATCGCCGGGATTGACCGGTGTTTCGTATTTGGTGTTGATGATCGGTCGGGCCCCGTAGCGCTCGTAAAATTTCAGCCGCGCCGCGTTTTGCTTCAAGGTGAGAGGATCTTGGCACAAAAGCGGTTCATCCGGCAGGCACTCATAAAACAAACCCACAACGCCCAATTCACGCGCCACCTCGCGCACGCGGTCATAGAGCACGCTGCCGATGCCTCGCCCGGTTTTTTGCTGCGCTGCCGAAATAAAATCGAGATAACAAAAATTCAAATCCGGGGCGTGCATGAGCAGCGCAAAACCCTTGACAATGTGTTTTGCTCCTTCCGCGACAAATAAAAAAGTACGAAAACGATACTTCATGGGATCAGCTAATTGATCCGGTATTTTTTCGATATCCTCCTCGGCCAGCAGATTGAATTGTTCACGCAAAATCTTTTGAACCTGCTTTATCGCGGTCTTGTTGCCCGGCACAATCGGATCCAAAATTTGGCGGATACGAAACATTATTTTCTCTTTTCTAGTGAATCTTGCATGATGCGATCGACGACCTGATCAAATGTTAATCCCGCCATCTGCGATGCGGCGACAAATCCACTGTCCGGTGATATGCAGGGATTAACGTTGACTTCCAACACCCAGGGATGGCCGTTCTGATCAACACGAAAATCAACGCGGGCGTATCCACGCAGTTCAAACAGAGTCCAGCATTTCAAGGCGATATCTTTCATGCGTCGCAAAAGGTCGGCATCCGCTGGAGGAAAATCAAATGAACGCACGGTGTTGTTGTACTCGAACGAGTTTTCGTCCCACTTGGCGCGATAATCGACAATGCGCGGTTTGTCCTCGGGGTAATCACGGAACAGCATTTCGGCCGGCGGCAGAACCTCCGGGCCATGGTCAGCGGCAAGAATCGACAGATTAAACTCGCGCCCTTCAATGTAGGCTTCCACCAGACACTCACCAAAGCTGGCGGTTTTGTGCTGCAAAACGTCAGGCAGGTCATCGGTCGACCAAACGAGTGACTCCGCATCAATACCCACCGAGGCGTCTTCCCCAACCGGTTTGATAAAGTATGGCGGCGGGAAAAACTTTTTCTGCACGTAACCAGCCGATGAATACCAGGCCGGCGTTGGCAGGCCGGCCGCATCAAGTGCCTTTTTGCTGAGGATTTTGTTCGTCGTCACATAAAGCGCGTGCGTTGATCCGCCGGTGTAGGGAATGTGAAGCTGATCGAGAAGCGTCGGCGCAAAATGCAGAAAGCGGCCGGTGCCGTTCAAACTTTCGACCAGATTAAAAACAAGATGCGGCGATTGGACCGTCAAGCGATCCATGGCGGATTGCAGGTCAAGCGACATCGGCAGGAAAAGAGGCGTGTGTCCCAGGCTTATTAGCGCCCGGGACACCGATTCAACTTGCTGCAAGACATCGGCATCATCCGGGGATGATGCGTCAGTGACTTCGGAATACAGAATGCTAACTTGCAACGAAAGCACCCTGCGGCTGCACTGTGTAATCGATTAACGTTTCGGGCCGTACACGTTGCAGGGCGCTATCCAGGATCATCTCAAACAGGTTGATATAACTGATGCCGTAAAACGTGCAGATGATCGGCAAATCCGAATGTTGCGGATGAATGCCGGCCAGCGGATTGAGTTCGATCACATTCGGCACGCCGTTCGCGTCCACGCGAATATCAACGCGACCGGCATCGCGGCACTCGAGCCCACGCCAGGCCGCGAGGGAGATGTCGACCGACCAGCGGGCAATATCGTCATCCACCGGTTGATAGTGCACCAGCTCTTCGCACTGCTCTTTGTTAATATAAGAATAGGCATGCTGTTCGGCGTTACCCTTCAGAATGACTTCCATGACGCCGACGGAACGCGCCTGTTCGCCCGTGCCGACGATCCCGACGGTGAATTCGCGACCGGGAAGATAGGTTTCTACTAAAACCGGCTGTTTGTAGGTTTTGAGGAGAAAATCGCACTCGGCGCGCAATTCATCCGTATTATGAATTTTTGACGACGGTGTGACGCCTTTTCCTGTGCCTTCGGCAATGGGTTTGGCGAACAACGGAAACGGCAGGTCGACAAGTTCAACATCCGATAGTCTGTGCACTTGAGCAAAATCCGGCGTTGGCACGCCGAGATCGCGCAGCACCCGTTTGGTCATCCCCTTATGCAGGGTCAACGCCAGCACCAGGGGATCCGAAAACGTATAGGGAATATCGTACGCATCCAGCAGCGCCGGCACTTGCGCCTCGCGACCAATGCCGCGTAAACCTTCGGCAATATTAAAAACCAGGTCCCAGCGCTCGCCATTGGCCAAGCGTTTGGTCAGACTCCAGATATTACCGATGCGGTCCGTGTCATGTCCCAGCGCTTGCAACGTTTGATCAATCGCGTCAATGGTGCCAACCTGATCAAACTCGGCGGTTTCTTCTTCTCCATAACCAAGATCGAGATAATCCTGGCGCAGGTCATATGTCAGTCCAATCTTCATGCGGATTGCCCTCCATAGTTCGAACCATTGGAAGGCGGATTCGGACGAAATCGATCCGGATAGCGGTATACTTTGCCTTCATAATTTTTCAGAATGACATCCTGGCCATCATAGCCTTGAAAATATTCCGGCAGCAATGGAATTTTGCCGCCGCCACCAGGGGCATCAATAACAAAGGACGGCACGGCATAGCCGGAGGTGTGGCCGCGCAATCCCTGAATGATGTCGAGCCCTTTTTTGACCGACGTGCGGAAATGCGAACTGCCAAGCACAGGATCACATTGATATATATAATAAGGACGAACGCGATTTTTCAGCAGACCCTGCATCAGTTTCTTCATCGTTGATACGTTGTCGTTTATGCCCTTTAGGAGCACGGTCTGACTGCCGAGCGGAATGCCCGCATCTGCAAGACGTTTGCAGGCTTCTGCTGTCTCGGGCGTCAATTCGTCGGGATGGGTGAAATGTAAACTCATGAACAACGGGTGATATTTTTTCAGCATATTGACCAGCGCCGGGGTGACGCGTTGCGGCAATACCGCCGGAACCTTTGTACCAATGCGTACAATTTCAACATGCGGGATTTGTCGTAATCGAGACAACAGCCACTCCAGACGGCTGTCCGCGAGCGTGAGCGGATCACCACCGGAGAGCAAAACGTCTCGTACTGTTTTGTGTTTGGCGATATAATCAATGGCGTGTTCCCACTGCGCCGGATTAAAACGCAAGGTCGTGTCGTTTTGGCCGACCATACGCGAACGTGTGCAATAGCGGCAATAGACAGAGCAGATTTCCGTCACCAAAAACAGAACGCGATCCGGGTAACGATGCACCAGACCGGGCACCGGCGAATGGCCGTCTTCACCAAGCGGATCGATCGCTTCCTCGGGCGAAAATTTGAATTCGTCTTTGACGCTGACAACGGATCGGCGGATGGATTGCCGCGGATTTTTCGGATCAATGAGCGACGCATAATACGGCGTTATGCTGATCGGCAATGGTCCCATGTGTTGCTGAATGGCTGTGCGTTCGTTCTCGGACAAGTGCAGAAATTGTTCAAGTGCCGCCAGACTCTGTATTCGATTGCGGAGCTGCCAGCGCCAGTCATTCCACTGTGCATCCGAGATGCCGGGAAAAAATCGCATACGAAAATCGGCTGTGCGATGGCTCGTGGGCTGTTTCGTATCGAGTGCTGCAAAAAATGGTTCATTTTGGGGCGTAGTATGGGGAAACGATTCTGGTGTTACAGAGGCTCGTCCGTTTTTCGGGTAGGTGAGAAACGTTTTCGGAGACATGTTCTCCGTATGTGCGGTCTCTACTGCAGGCGAATTCTCAAGACCGCTACTGGGGGGCTTGTCTTTCTCGTCGGAGGAATTTTTTATCTCCATAATTCATCACACATCCTTTCAGTGACATTTAGTAAAACAATTATTTTGGCAAACGCCATGATTATGGCGGGCGAATTTAATACAATTTTAAAATTTCGCAAGCCTTTTTTATCGTTTTATTGAAATTAAAACAATTCATGCGTACATTTTCTTGCATCTTTTTTTAAGGAGAGAGAACATGAATCACAATCCTGACACCCCCTCACGCCGTACCTTTATCAAAACAACCGGAACCATGGCCGCGGCGTCACTGGTTCCCCGTTATGTCCTCGGCGGCCCACAGTACACACCACCCAGTGATAAACTCAATGTCGCCATTGTTGGCGCCGGGGGACAAGGCATGACCAATCTTAAGGCGATTCTCGAAAACGATGATGTCCAGATCGTCGCTATTGCCGATACGGCGCTGGAAGCGGATTATTCCTATTCCTATCACAAAGTGATGGGCGGACGCAAACCGGGCTATGATGTTGTTACGCAACATTATCAGCAGAACGAAGCGACTAAAGATTATCCGGAGTGCCATGTTTACACCGATTTTCGCGAGTTGTTGGACAAGGAGAAAAATATTGATGCCGTGTGCGTCTCCACGCCGGACCACACGCATTATATCATCGGCAAAGCCGTGATTGAACATGGCAAACATCTCTACATTGAAAAACCGATGTGCCGGACCATTTATGAAACGCGCAAACTGACCGAGTTGGCGCGCTAGGCCCGTGTGGTGACGCAAATGGGCACGCAAGGTCATGCGGGCGAGGGCATTCGTTTGACCGTGGAATGGCTGCGCGCCGGCGCTATTGGAGCGGTGCGTGAAATTCATGCGTGGAGTGACGGCGCCTCGCAGGCCGGAGCTGTCGAAGGTCCGCCCAAAGAGACGCCGCCGATCCGTGCTGGCCTGGATTGGTACCTGTGGCTCGGCCCGGCAAAAAAACGACCCTATCACCCCGATTACACACCAACACGTTGGCGCACCTACTGGGATTTCGGCACGGGCAAGATGCCGGATATGGGGCTGCATCACATGGATCCGGCGTTCTGGGCGCTCGATCTCGGCTACCCCGAATGGACACAATCGCGCGGCGCCTGGGGCGATAAAACAAAACGGCCATTCGCCGCCATGCACTATTTTAAATTTCCCGCCAAAGGCGAGCGGCCCGAAGTCTATCTGACATTTTACAGCGGACTGATGCCGCCACGCCCGGAAGAACTGGAAGTCGGCCGCGACTTTACCGGCTGGGGCAACGGCATTTTGTTTGTCGGCGATAAAGGCAAAATCATGTGCGACGGCTGGGGCGGTGCGCCTCGGCTCATTCCTGAAAGCAAAATGAAAGACTTTGAACGGCCGCCGAAAATTATTCCGCGCGTCAATGGCGGTCACCATCGGGATTGGCTCGATGCGATTAAAGAGGGTCGTTTGGCCGGATCCAACTTTGATTATGCCGGCCCGTTCACCGAATCCATTCTGATGGGCATTGTTGCGCTGCGCACGGAAGAACGTCTTTATTGGGATGGCCCGGCTATGAAAGCAACCAATTTCCCCGATGCAGAGCAATACATTATTCCGGAATATTACAATGGGTGGACGTTGTAAATCCTGCCGGACGGTGAAATGCTGTCAGCGCCTAAAACGCTGGCAGCATTTTAAAATCGTTGCACCCTGCTCTATCGTATGCACCACTCCCGGATCAGTTTTGAATAGGAGTTGGCTGCATTTTTTTCTAAATTAATGTTGTCAATTAGGCATCCCGAATTTCTGACAATAATACACGTGAAATCAACTCGAAAAAAATTACTGCTCGGACGAATTGACAAGGCGGATTTTCCTGATCTTGATTTGTTCGATATCGACGTCAAGATAGACACAGGCGCATACACCA
>CAYSNA010000053.1:0-18310 GCA_964432185.1 uncultured Cytophagia bacterium | reverse complement strand
TCATGATTCTCTTTTTTTCTTTTTTCTCTGCCATTTAAAAGCATGGCGAAAAAACCAAGTCTTTTGCCATGCTGAATGGTCTACACTTTCCCGGCATCAGGCACCTGGAATCCGGGGCGATTAGCATTTTTCAGCAGGGCATTGGCTTCGAAGGCGAAATCGCCTGTGTGACGTTCCGTTTTTGGATTGAAGGTCAGCCATGGGCCCACGATGTACTGGTTTCCGTCTTCGGGGATGCCGACACCGTTACTCATAATATCATGGAGCTTCATGAAATGCTCGTAAGCGTCGGTGTTTTCGCCAAAGCCGCCTGCTTTGGCGTTGAACGGTACGCCTTTGCCGAGCCGATAGGAGTTGTTCATGAGATGGCCGAGAACGGAGCTGTAGTGTGCATCTTGTGCATTGCCGTTCGCCATTTTGGGGTCACCTGCACGACAGGCGGCGATAAAGCTGCCCCATTGTCCGCCGGGGGTTACGTGTCCATCGGGGATGTCGATATCCTGAGGCTCGCTGCTGCCCTTGGGATAATATTTATCTCTGATGATTTTTCCGCCATCCTCAAAGTAGTACTCGTTCTCAACCTGACGCTGGTATCCCTCGTAATTGACATTGCGAACGTTAAAGAACACGTACTGTCCGTTGGGATACTCGGCAATGCCCAGCATGGTATTCGGGGTTTCGCCCTGGTCATTCCATTGAAAACGTCCGCCCAATGCCATGACTCGCACGGGATGTGTCTGGTCCTTGTCGATGGCCCAGTAGGCCACATCAAGCTGGTGGGTGCCCTGGTTGTTCATGTCGCCGTTGCCCGATTCCCAGAACCAGTGCCAGTTGTAATGGACATAGTTTTTGTGATAGGCGTCTATTAAAGCGGGGCCTCTCCAGAGATTCCAATCGAGATTTGACGGGGGGGCACTGGGGCTCTGGAAACCGATCGTATCACGGGGTTTGCAACAGTAGCCGTACGAAATTTTCAATTTTCCAAATTTGCCTGCTTGTATAAGCTCGTGCAGTCCTGCGATTTTAGCATTGCTGCGGTTTTGTGTGCCGTGCTGGATGACCACGCCGTATTTTTTCTGGGCTTCTACAACGGAGCGGCCCTCGAGGACATCGTGGCTCATGGGTTTTTCCACA
Organism: uncultured Cytophagia bacterium; assembly: GCA_964432185.1. Classification (GTDB taxonomy): domain Bacteria; phylum Zhuqueibacterota; class Zhuqueibacteria; order Residuimicrobiales; family Krinioviventaceae; genus Kriniovivens. Next base: position 17,176 of record CAYSNA010000053.1, on the reverse strand, counting down.
TATACATGCTTACCAGCCTGAGCAGCCCAGATAGTTATGAGTGAATGCCAATGGTTTGGGGTGGCGATCGAAATGGCGTCCAGGTTTTTATCTTCTAGTGCTTCCCGCACATCCGCCAGCCCCTTGCAGGCAAACTGGTCACCGGTCTTCTCTTTTACGTATGCCAATCGTTCCGCCAGGACATGTTCGTCCGGATCGATGATGTAGGCGAGTTCCACATTGTCCTGCCCCAGCCAACCATTGATGTGACCGGCGCCTTGGCCGTGCACACCGGCGACAGCAATGCGTAAACGGTCATTCGCGCCCAGAATCCTTCTCGCAGATCCTTGGGTTGTGGCGCAACCGCAAACCGAGTATGCCGCACCGGCGGCGAGTGAGTTTTTTAAAAATGTGCGTCTGCTTGTTTTTGACATGTCGTTGCTCCTTTTAATTCTGGCCTTTATTAAAACTGGTCAATTCATAAGCTTGAATCGTGGACGAATGTTTCACAAGGCCTCCATTTAGGCAAAAGTTGACTTGCCAATTCTGGCAAAAGTCTAATTTTTTTTGGCTCCTGGTTATCCGGGTTGTGAAAAAGCATTGGGCACGGATGTGCAGGGATAAAACTGGAATGGATATTTTTGCTTTACCGGTCACAAGAACATGAAAGAAATCCGCGTTAGTTTGTTCAGTCTGTTCACATCCATGTCCCATTGTTTTTTGGGGTTCCGGCTTGTCCCGGTTCGGAATAATGGTAGAACTTTAAAGGGTAGCCGGATTACAAGTTTCAAACTCCTTTGCATTTTTGCCTGTCAGCAAGGATAAAAAGCAGATTGACGAACTGATGTTGAAGGCTATCCCAATACTGACATTTTTCTCTGAACTTTACTATTCCCCACTCTAAGCTGATAAAAATAAATTCCGGATGCCAGGCGCGTTGTATCGACGCGTACCGTATGGCGTTCGGCCGATTTTTGTTCATTGACCAGCGTGGCCACTTCTTGTCCGCGTATGTTGAACAATTTTAGCGTCACAAAAGCAGGGGCTTCCAGCTTGTACGAGATGGTGGTGGTTGATTTAAAAGGATTCGGATAGTTCTGTTCCAGTAAAAATCCGGTTTTGATTTCCGTATGCTCGGTATCCGAGAGTGTATATGTGACACCGGCGGTTGTCGGAAACGAATATGTATCGCCATTTTGTGTGGCCGAAACAGTGTCGCCGTTTGCATCTTTAATGTAGAGCGTTTTGCCGGCCCACGGATTTTTCACCGTGCAGGTTTTACCTTTTTCACTGGTGATCGAAACCGTGCCGATATGCCCGTTTTGAACAGACGCGGACACCAGAAAGGCGCCTTCGGTGCGCAGATTCGCAAACGAAACATTTCTCCAGCGGGATGGCAACGCGGGAAAAATACGAATCACGCCGCCCCAACTTTGCAGCAGCATATAGTTGATGCTTTCGACGCCCGAAAGCGGGGTTTCGATCACCGGACCGCCGCCTTCGGAATACATGGTGTTGGGTTGCAGTTTGCCTTTGAGCAAATCGAGCAGACGCAGCGCTTCATTGCCGTTGCCGAGCGTAGCCTGCATGGCGCAGCCGCCTGTAAACGTATAGCCGGCATGACCGCTTTTTTCAGTCAACGATAGCCAACGATTTATGGATTTTTGTACAATATCACGCTGACCCGTATCCGGATTTACAGTGTGGTACGGATAAATGGCGAGCAGATGCGAATAGTGCCGATGGCCCTTGTCAAATCCCTGATTGGCGCTGACGCGAAATCCAAAAACATCCGCCGGAAAGGGGAGAAGGTTATCCAGTTTTTCCTGCCAGGCGTCGCGTTCCGGATCATTAAAATTGAAATAATCATCCATGTCCAGCAATGTACGCAGCACCCAATCGATGGACATCAGGCCGTAATTGGCATCGGGAAGCAGAACATTGTCGCTGTATTCGGGCGAGCGCGATTCTTTTAAATGATAGTGGCCATCTGCCTGTTTGACCAGCTTTGTGCTCAAATACCGCATATTTTCCTTGAGCATGGGGAACAGCGCCCGGCCGATGTTTTCGTCACCGGAGTATTGCCAATATTTCCAGTAGGTGTGCAGCAGCCACGGCATATTTCCCAGTTCATCGCCCCAGGAGCCGCGGCCTTCGTAGGTTGAGGAGCGGCCGACAAAAATGCCTGTGCCGCCGGCATTGTCATGAAAAGCGCCGGACTTGTAAATGCGGTCCATGCCGTTAATAAATGATCGGCCGGCCTCCAGTTTGTTGCCGCTGAACATGGGAAAATAGGATAACTGAGCATTGAGATTCCACCACACTGCGGCCCAGGCGGTTTGCCAAATCCAGGGGCCCTGCGTATCCATAACAAATGCTGATGTTCCGGATGAGGCCGAGCCAAATTTGTACAGTTGCAGCCACCAAAACTTTTCCCAATAGCTGTCCTCGTTGATGTGCACATAGCTGCTCTGCATATAGCTATGCCACCAGTGTTGATGGCGCTGGGTCAACGCCGTCAGGTCTTCCGCCATGGCCGCTTTGATGCGGCTTAAACCGTCTTCTGTTGCCTTTTGGGCAGCCACATTGGTATCCCGGCTATCGTCGACGCCAATGGCGACATATAGAATCTGGCTGTTTCCTTTTTTTACCACTCTTGACGCGACAACATGCGCACCGCGGGTTTTCATTTTTTGCCTGACCAGATCAACGGAATCCAGTCGGCTTGTTGTGGGCCGGGGCGGCAAATGCGCTATATAATCATTAGGCGATTTATTTTCGAGATAGATACGCGGCGTAATTCCCCACTCAGGGCGGATGCCGAGGGTTGACTCTTTTTCATCACCATCGCTATCCAAAACCACGACAAAGACATTGTGTTGCCGTTCGGCAAAGGCGCGCCAGGACAGACGTCCTTTATCCGTGGTGATGACACCGCTGGCCTCGCCGTCCCACACGTTCAAACGCATGGTTTGCGAAACAGCAGTGCCTTCAGGATGAATAAAAATATTGCCGGCATAAACCCGGGAGTCGCAATACTCCCATCCGGAGATCGAATAATGCGCGATGGCCTGATAATGGCCCATCAACATGCGGATGCCGTTTGTGTTGGATTCATCCTGCATAATCATGGCGCCCTGAATGCCGTCGCCGATAAACGCGCCGTTGTAGAAATCTGTGTCGATCTCCTCCCAAACCAGGTCCTGTTGCGCGAGAAAGTGCGGCCAGTCAATCTGTTGCGATAGCAAAACACGAGCGACGAGCACCATCGCCAAAATTACGAGTGGTTTCTTTTCAAAAAAATGCATGTTTTGTCCTTTTTACATCATCTATGAATTGCTTTTAACGCTTAGACGGATAACCGTGTCAATAGCATCCCAGGTTTCGCCGTTGGGAAGTGTCAACATATATCCTTGCTCCTTTTTCTCCAGGTTTACCGGTTTGTTTTTGGCCAAAAGAAGTGCAGACTCGAATTGTTTACCATCCTGGGGAGTAGAGAGTTGAACTGAATTGGCTGACGGTGGCACAAGAACGTGAATATATTCATACAAGCCATCCACAGAAGAGGTCGCGACAAATCCGCGCGAATAGTGCAGATGAGAAATTTTCGTTCCCTCCCGAGTCGGATAGGAGGTACTGGCTCGCGTATTTTTAATAGATTCGGCAATCGGATCGATATAACTGTTTGCTTTTTTCATCACGTCGAACAGATCGCCTTCCCAGCTTCCATCGGCGTAGGGACCAAAAGACCAACCGACACCGCCGCCATTGTTGGTTGCCGCTTGAAGCACGGTATATCGAAAAACAGCTTCTGCGGTGAAGCGGGCTTTTCCCCATTGGTTTGCCCACCAGTTGCCGCTCTGAATGATCGCAACGTGGCGTTCATAGGAGGGCCAGGTTTTCACATCGTTATTGTTTATAGGAGGATAATCGCTCGCAAACCCATAATCCGTTGCTTCGGGCGAGCCCACTTCCTTTGACGAGAAAGGCATACCATGACTTTTGGTGCCATTCGCCACAAATGCACATGTCGGATTATATTTTTTAATGCTTTCCATAATCCGGTTCTTGTCCACTGTATTTGTCCAGGTGCCGTCAAACCAATAGGCGGCGATTTTGCTTCCATAACGGGCAGACATTTCGTCGTAAACCTCGCAGACAAAATTGTTCCAGATAGTCGGATTCCCGTGGACGGACTCCGGATAGCCGGTTCTTTTTTGATCTTCGGTAATAGTGCCGTTTACATTGCCATAGTAAAAATATCCATCGCCTTGAGGATGAAAATCATTACCGACCCAAATGTGCGTGTAAATCGCCGGTTTTATCCCTCGCGCAATCAATGCATCGATGATCTCACCCAACAAATCGCGCGTTGTGGTTGAATGGCCCTTGCCGCGCCATTTATCCATAACCGGGCTGGGATAGAGGATGTTCATGTTGGCATGCCAGGCTGTAAAAATCACATACTCAAAGCCCATTGCCGCAACATCGTCCGCCCACTTTTCAACATTAAACCGGTTGACAAAGTCATCAATATTACTCGGGTAGCCGCCGGCGCTGCTTAAAGGGGTCATACCGCCATATTCACCACCATAGACATAATGCACAAACAAGCCATACTTCATGGTTTCCCACGTGGCGTTATTTTCTGCAACGGTTTTTTTTGTTTCAGCGGCTCTCGGTTCGGATGGCTGAGATTTACTGCATGACAAAGTCGAAAAAATGGCCAAAAGCACCATCAGAAAGATTTGAACATGTGTTCTCATTGTACGATCCTTTTCACAACATTAGTGCTGATGGGAGCAGGATGGATCGTTATCCACCCTGCCCATCAAGCACATGGCTTATTTTACCAGCGCTATTTTATGAAATTCATAAAACTTGTTCGTTGTCACATGCACCACATACACACCGCTGCTCCATGCCGATGCATCCAGCGTGATTTTGTGCCGGCCGGCAGACAGGTGCATGTCACGAAACGATTCGATTTGACGACCATTAACATCAAATATTTGAATAGTGACCGGATCGTTGTGCGGCACGGTAACATGCAGCGTGGTTTGCGCATTAAACGGATTGGGATAGCTGCTCAGCTCGAACGTGTGCGGTCTTTGCGGCTGTTCTTGAACGCTGGTCATCTGGCCTGTTAAAAGAACGCCGGTTACGGAGAGCGGCGGCAGAACAATGTCAAACAAACCGTTGCGCACCGCTACCGTACTTTGCTGCAGCGCATTTTTGCTGTGAGAAACAAATGTTTCGCTGGACGGCAGGTCACTGAGCATCAACACCGTATAGTCGCCGTCCGCGATCTGGAAATGCTGCAGACTCACCTGAACGGTTTCGTCGGCCTTTGTATTTCTGTTGACCAGCATGGTGGAAAGCGAATCACCGGCGCTGTTGATCGCCGAATAGGCGGACACGATGTTCTCTTTGGACGACACGGACGAGACATTAATCTCCTGATGATAGCGCGCGAATAAATGCAGCACCTCCCACATGCCTTTTTTCCAGGACCACGGGGTAAACAGCTCGACCTCGTTCCTGGTAAACTCGCCCAATGTTGAGGCGTACCACACCGCGGCAATGTTGGCGTCGTCAGGTTTTATGCCGGTCTCGGTGACGCCAAAGGTGATGCCATGGTCCGGCCCAAAATATTTGTCCAGCCACACGCGGCAGCGTTCGAAAATATATTCCTTATTGATGCTGGTGTCCCAGCCGCCGTTGACGAGATGCACGCCGTTGGCTTCCGGCCAGACATAATTTTTATCAAAGTAGATGCGGTGCATTTGTACCAACTCTTCGGCTTTCGTGCTGCCGGGATAAAAATGAATATCGAACACATCGAGCAGGCGAAGACCGCTCTTTTTCTGTTCCTCGGCTATGCGTTTGATAAAATATTCCAGCCAGACTTTGGGCGTTGTTTTACCCCAGGAGGCGTACCAGAACCATTCGTTGCACGTCGCCGGACCAACGAGCTTGATGTCCGGATATTTCTCCCGCGCCAGTTTGGCCACCTCGACATAGTTATAAATGAACTCCTCGGCTGTGGGCGAAGGTTGCACATCATCATGAGTACTGCTCCAGATTTCCGGCTCGTTGTCCATGCACCAGTAGATGATTTTATCCTTGTCCAAACCCAAACCACCGGGATCGAACCAGTGGCCGAGAATATCGACGATCTGTTCCGGGGTAACGTCTTCGAGATAGAGATCCGAATTGCCCTCGACCAGTGCATGTTCGCCGCCTGCCTCATTCGGGACGCCGCCGCCGGCCAGATTTTGTCGGCTGGGCGCCCAGGTGTTGTTGTGCGAGATATAATAGTCCCAATCGGCAAAATTATACGCATTTGTCGCAGCGACCTTGCCGAGCAGTGGAAAACCCCACATGCCCTGCGCCTGCGGATAGTTTTTCTGCAATTGCTGCGCTTCATAATCCCAATTGCTCACGAAAACATTATTGTACCAATCCGGTGCGCTGGTGAGATTCTTTTCCCAATTGTGTTTTGTGCTGTTGTTGCCGCTGCTCTCGCGCAAGAGTTTTACCCCGGAATCGATGATGCGCGTCCAATCCGATTTTGATGTCGGTTTATTCGGATCATCCGAGAGCGAATTGTTTTTGCCGTAGAGATAGGGCGAGATCGGCTTTCTCTCTGCGGCAACGTCGATTTGAATGTCAATGGCATACAACGGACCCAGTAAAATCAAAGCAAAAATTAAAAAACGCATGATATTTCCCTTTTGTACGAGTTCATTTTAATCCTGGCTTTCATAGGGATTTGGGACATCCCCATGCAGCAGGGTGAAAAAATTATTGGCAAAGGCTCGAAAGTTATTGGCTGTCGATTCGTCAGGCGTTGGCACATAATAATTGGACGAATTGTTCACCCAGAACATCATAAACGACAACTTGATCGGATAAGTGGTGAGCGCCGTCAAATAGCTGTTGGTATATAAATCAGTCGGTTTTGGATTATTTCGATAACCGCATTCCGTCAGTGCCGCCAGCTTGTTGTGCGCGTCCGCATAATCCGAGATGATTTTTAATTTCGCCGCCGCGGCTTCAACTCGGTTGCTTTCGAAATCGCTGTAATTGTCCATGCCGACCAAATCGACATACTCATCACCGGGATAACGCTCCAGATATTCAGCCTCGGATTTAAAGCTGTTGTCCGGCGCAAAGGCATAAAGAACGTTGTGCACGCCGAGATCATCGCGCAGATATTTGACGGTAAATTGCCAGTTTTCGATGAATTGTTCCGGTGTGCAATAGGGCTTGCCCCACCAGAACCAGTTGCCGTCGAACTCATGAAAGGGCCTGAATAGTACGGGAATCGGCTCGCCCTTCGAGCCTTTCAGTTCCTGAAAGACCGAGGCAATCTTGATCAAAACCGTTCGATAATAGGTGTGGTTCTCGCCGCCGGGCAAAATGCTGGCCATGCTTTTTTTGGCGATGGCAATGCGCTGCGGCTCATTGTTCACCGAGAACCAGTCGTAGGTATAGGGATTGCGGAAATGCCAGGTAAAGTGAATGATCTGACCGCGTTCGTAACATAATCTGGCCTGCTCTTTTATGATGGCTTCCTGGTCGGCGAACCACGAGCCGGGGGTGTTTTGTTTATCGGTAATGAACATAAAATCCAGCCCAATCACCATCGGGTGTTTGCCGCTGGTCAGCTTCATATCAGTCATCTCCGAGCCGCCTTGTGTCGAATGCCGGCCGGTAAACGCATCCTGTTGGCCGAGCATCACCCCTCGAGTCGAATTTAGTTGCATCGACTTGAACAAGTTGACGGTTTCAGTCGTGGCGTTTTTATCAACCAAAAGCGTATTTTGTGTCGGCACGGATATACTGGGCCCGGTTGAATTTTTATCGGGCGCGCAGTAAAAGAAAAGCAGCGGAATCAGCAAAAAAAGTAAAAGCAAATTTTTCATCGTTACTGATCCTTTCCAGATTGTTTTGTTCGACTATTCGGAATCCAGCGGCTGAATAAGAAAATAATCAATTTTGAGATTGACATTCTGTTTGCCGGTAAAGCGGATGATATTGTCACCGGCCTTGAGATCCACCATGCCAAAATCAACCAGTTCCCAGCCGTTCGTTTTGTTGATCGGCAGGCCATCCCAACCGGCGAGCATTTTGGCGCCCACCAGGATATCAGCCTTAAAATTATCCTCCGCCGAGAGACGAATTTTCAGATTCGCTTTTTTATCCGTTGACACTTGTGCCAGCACTTGCACATAATCGTGGCTGATGTCAAATCCCGCAACATAGCCGACGCCGCTATAGTCGGGATATGTCGACTCGACAAATGTGCCGGCCAATTTGCCGCCGGCCGCGGTGCCGTTTTCCGCTTCCAGAAAAATGCTGCACTTTACCGGTTCGCCTCTGGTGATGCCGTTCGGATCGGGAACAATTGGTTGAATCGTGCCGTCCGGATTGTAATGGAGAACATCCGCCATCAAATTGCGCACCTCACTCATCCCACCGGACACCATGGCCGAATGGTGAAACGCCAGCCATTGCCCTTTAAAGTTAATGATCGAGCCGTGATTGGTGCCGGAATGGCCCTCAAACACCGGGATGTATTTTCCCATGGATGTGTACGGCCCCAACGGTCTCTCGGCGATGGCATAGTACATCTCTTCCGGCCACTGACCGTTGGGCAAACCGGGGTAGGAGAGATAATATTTGCTTTGATATTTGTGCACCCACGGGCCTTCAAACACGTCAACAAGCTGGTCGGTTAAATCGACTCGGGTTTCGGGAATGGCGGAGAGCAAATCATCGGAGAGCTGAACAACATGGCACTTGCCGCCGGCGCCCCAGAATAAATACGGCGTATCGTCGTCATCGACAAACAGGCACGGATCCTGGCCCCATTCGACGCCCTTGATAAATCCAATGTCCGTAAACGGCCCTTGCGGTCGTTTGCTGGTCGCCAGTCCGGTTCGAAACATACCTGTGGTCGCTTCGATCATGCAGTACACAAGATAGTATTGTCCGTGCCGATACGTTGCATCAATGGCCCAGGCGTAACCAATGGCCCAGTCCGCGTCATCAACCGAGAACACGCGACCGTGATCCGTCCAATGCACCAGATCAGTGGTCGAAAAAACATGATAATCAAACATGGTGGCGTGATGATTTGTGCCCGGTACATCGTGCGACGTATAAAGCCAGAGTTTGTCGGGATCTTCCGGCCAGATATGCGCCGACGGATCCGCTGCATATATGTGGGTAATAAGCGGATTTCGTGCGTATACAGGGCACAGACAGGCGAAAAGTGTCGCCAACAACATTATGATAAAGAGAATAGAATTTCTGTTTTTCATGCGGGCCTCATAAAAGTAGAATTGTAGGTCGAATTCTGTTGACTCGAAAATGGTGGCGAAGGATCGTTTAGCGTTCGGATTTTTAATGTAGGAAACAACGCGGCGAGCGACGAACTAGTTTGGGCGGATGAGGAATCGGGCAATCTTCACGTTGTGTTTATCCTGCATTATGACGAGACAGAATTCTTCTCGATTCAATATAAGGACAGCACACGTTAGAAAGAATAGTCAATCTTGCTAAAAAAATAGCATATCCTGCTATTGACGCACATTCTTGCGATATTCGGCGGGGAGAACGCCAGTCACTTTTTTAAAGATCCGGCTGAACTGGACGGCGTCTGTAAAACCGGACTCGCCGGCAATGCGGCTTAACGTTTCATTGCTGGAGCTCATGCGCTCAATGGCGTAGGCGATGCGCAATTCATCACGATACTGTAACGGGGATTGACCGACAATTTCGGTGAACAGATGTGAAAAGCGAGAGGTCGACAGATTGCACAGCGAGGCAAGGGTATCGACCTTGAAGTGTTCGCGGTAATGTTGATTGATATAATAGAGCGCTTTTGCAATCAGACTGGTTTGCGACGAATATAGTCGATTGCTCTCGTTGATCGACGCCAGTGTCGCATCAGCAATCTCTACCAGCACCTGTGCCATTTTCGGCACAATACGCAAATCCCAATGTTCGTCCTGGTTCTCGTACAATTTTACAATATCGTGCATTACCACAACAAGATCAGGGCGATTTTTCAACACCGGCGAAAATCCCCGGCGCACGGCCAAAAACGGCTTTAGCAAACGAACATCGGTGATATGATATGACAGCGACTGCACCAGAATGGTCGGGAACATGACGATGTACATGTTGAGCCGACTTTCCGGAGCATTCATATGCCAATGCGGAATACTCGGATCGAAAAAATAGACATCATCGACCTCCAATGCGTGTTCCGTGCCTTGCAGGTTGATAGAGCCCTCACCGCGAAAAACAGAGCCGAATTCCAGACCATTGTGCATGTGTAAGCCACGAAACGGCCCATAACCATCGGTTTCGATGGCCCAAATGGGTTCGCTTTTAAAATTGAGTTCTTCTCTGAATTGCCGAAAAATAGACATGACTTTACTCTGAAAATCAGATATTGCGATCCAGTAGTCAATTACAATTGTCTGTTCATTGTCTAACAGATATTCAACCAGAGAAATTTACAAAGTATTCACGCAAAAGATGATATTTTTTTGTTCAAGGCTATCAATCAATTAAATGTGATTGGTTTATAAGAAAGGCTTTAAATCAGCATGAAAAGAGTTGAACAATTCTCAGAACTTTGCTATTATCAGCCGCCGCTTTAAAAAATATGCGGTCTGCTGTGCCTTCTTGTCACGGGATCAAAACCATGTCATCCATCCTTTATTATGTTCCGCTTGTCGTTCTCATCGCGCTGGCTTTATCCGATCTCATCGTTGGCGTCGCGAACGATGCCGTCAATTTTACCAACTCGGCCGTGGGCTCACATGTGGCGCCGCGGTGGGCCATTATGCTGGTTGCCGGCGCCGGTATTTTCCTCGGCACCCTCTATGCGAGCGGCATGCTGGAAATCGCCAGAAAAGGCGTTTTTTATCCACAGTATTTTAACTTTGACCAGGTGATTGTCATATTCCTCGCGGTCATGTTCAGCGATGTCATTCTTCTCGATTTGTTCAATACCTACGGTTTGCCCACGTCGACCTCGGTGTCCTTTGTCTTTGAATTGCTCGGCGGCGCTGTGGCTGTCGCTGTCGTCATGCTGCTCAAAACCAATGCCGATCTGGCCACTCTTGGACAATACATAAATTCCGATCGCGCACTCTTGATGATTTTCAGTATTTTTCTGTCCATTGTTCTGGCCTTTACTTTTGGCGCTGTCGTGCAATTTATCACGCGACTTTTATTTACCTTTCGAATTAAAAAACATCACAGAACCACGAATGCCCTGTGGTCGGCGTTAGCCATTTGTTTTATTCTTTATTTTATTTTGATCAAAGGGCTCAAGGGCTCGATGCTGTTGTCCCCTGCGCAATTGACCTGGGTTCAGAACCACGTTTTTCAGTTTATTCTATTTTTCTTTTTAGTCTGTGTGGTTTTGTTTCTCATTTTGGCCTTTTGGTTAAAGTTTAATCCGCTAAAGATTGTGGTCATGACCGGAACTTTTGCACTGGCGCTTGCCTTTGCCGCGAATGATCTGGTCAATTTCATCGGTGTGCCGCTGGCCGGCTTGTTCTCCTATCAACTCACGAATTTTGATATGCACGCTAACGCTATGATGATGGGCGGGCTGAATGAATCGACGCGGGCGCCGTTCTCTTTTCTCCTTCTGGCCGGTATTGTCATGACGTTGACGCTCTGGTTTTCCAAAAAGGCAAAACACGTGACCAAAACCGAAATTGAATTGTCGCGGCAAAGCAAAGGCGTTGAGCGCTTTCAATCCTCACGCATCGCGAAATTTGTCGTCGATGCCAATCTCTCGCTGTACAAAGGGGCGACGGCGCTGTTGTCGCAACCAATCATCACATGGATTGAAAAGAGATATCGATTAAAAAAACACTCGAAGCGTTCGAAAATCGAACTGTCGCCTGCTTTTGATCTGGTCCGCGCCTCGGTTAATTTGATGGTGGCCAGCAGCCTGATTGCTTTTGGCACCTCGCTCAAGCTCCCCTTGTCGACGACCTATGTGACGTTTATGGTGGCGATGGGAACCTCGATTGCGGATGGCGCCTGGAACAGGGAAAACGCGCCGTTTCGCGTGAACGGCGTATTGATTGTCATCGGCGGCTGGTTTTTAACCGGACTTTTGGCGTTTTCAGCCTCATTTGTTTTTGCGCTGTTTCTGTCGTATGCCGGCAAGGTGGCGATTCTTGTGCTGATATTGATTGCTTCTTTTTCTGTTCTTAGAACGCGCACCATTTTTATGAAACGATATGCGGAAAAGTAACACATTTATCCTCGCTCCCCCAGCTCCAGCTTGGGAACGACATCTGGTTTAATCCTCCACCGGATGGCCAGAAATCTTGTTGTCTATCAATTTAACGGGCAGTCCATTCTGCATAATTTTTATGGCTGCTTTTTGAGTTCCATTTTTTGTATCTCGAATTATGTTTTCTTCCAGTACAACATCCTCAGCAGGCGAATTAAAAGAAAATCCATACCCATTGTTGTTCTCTACAATATTATTGATGAACGTATTGCGATGCGGCGCATTGGCAGCGGTCTCGCCACGAAAATGCACGCCATCGTCGCCGTTGGCATAAATGTGATTATCCGAAAAAAGAACATCCGTATCCTTGTGCCCCGTACAAATGCCGTAGCGGCCGTTTTCGTAAAAACGATTGCCGCGAACAGAGCTATGGTGCACGCGCCAGCAAATAAATAATCCATCAACATCATTATGATGACTGGCGGTGTTTTCAATGATTGTATTGGGCGATCCCGTTCCCGGATGCAATCCAATGTTGGCGCAACGACTGATGTCGCATCCACTGACCGTGACATTTTCCGTAATCTGCCAACTTATGCCCTCGCCATTAAAGTCCCTGACAATGATATCTTTGATCAAAACATTCTTGGCGAATTTGGCAAACACGGCCGCGCCGTTACAACCGTCCATGCGCGCGCTTTTTTCTCGGTTGCCGTCCACAGTAAAATTTTCAAAGATGACATTCTCGACATTCACGGCTTGCACCGCGGATGTGGCATTCGATACCGTGCCGTTGTCGTCAGCGCGATAGTCGCGGATGAGGTGAGTATCAAAATAGATGATATTCTCAACAATGTCCGTAATCCGCGCGGTGCTGACGTTCCAGCAGCTACTCCACTGATCATCTTTGACTTGCAGGGCCATGCCCGGCTCAAAGCCGCGCGTTTCGGCCACCGTGACCTTTAACTCGGCATAATCGGCATCAATAATAAATCGGGTCGCGACGCCATCGGCAATTTTCAGAATGGTCTCGGACCCTGCGCCAACAAGTTTCATATTGGACACCGCGGAGATGGGCGCTTTAATGTGAAAGGTTCCTGGCGTTAGCCGAATCGTTCCGCCGTTTTCAGGCAGCGCGCTAATGGCAATTTGAATGGCAGAATTTGAAAAACCCGGGACATCCGCATTCGAATCACCGACAGTGAGAATAACGGATTGGCGTTTGGGCGTGACGAGGGCGTCGATGTCGAAAGAATTTGTTTGAGCAAAGGCCGAGAAAAAAGCACACAGCATTAAGCATAAGAACATTTTTGGCATGAGATCCTCCTCTTTTCCTCTTCGCTCCCAAGCTCCAGCTTGGGAACGAGAGGTCAAATGCTATTTAAATCCAACTTGTGGCGAGTTATAATAGCCCATGGTCGCATCGGCGACGGCCATGCGGTACAAATGATTTTGCATGAGGCAGATTTTTTTCGAATCCGCAGGGATATTGGTCGAATAAATGCGCAATTCGCCCGGCAAACTGGTGACGATCTCTTCGCGCCAGTCACCGATAATATCCGCAACGATGAGCAGTCTGCCCTCAATTTCCAAATTCACATCACCATTATATTCGAGAATTTTATTGTCGTAACAAATCTCTTTTTGCGCATCGGCATCCCACCAGACGGCGCGCGGGGCGAGTCCCCACAAATTTTGATCCGACAACCGCTGCCCATCCGCCGTGTACAAAAAGAACTTGTCGCCGCCCTTGGCCTCGCCGGCGTAACATTCGATGCCCGGATACTCATCCGTAATATCGCCAACCATACCCTGACTGTGAACGTGAACCGTGCTGCCCTCGTAGCCCCAGATGATCTCGCCGGTTTTGGCATCCACCAGACAGACGCCGTTTTTCTGAGACCTCGATTCAACACCGTAAAAGATTTCATAGCCGGGACGTTCCGGTAGAAAATCGGCGATATAACCGGCATCGTTGTGTCCAAGTCCGGTGCGCCACATGGGGGTGCCGTCGTCATCCAGCGCTGCGGTGCCAATGACCAGCTCGTCTTTGCCGTCGAGATCAATGTCACCGGTCATCAGCGCATGTCCGCCCTGACCTTTGTAATTTTTATAGTCGCCCAGACTGGCCCACTGCCAGATTGGATTGAGATTTTTATCCAGCGCTTCGGTTTTGATTACGGTATACGTGCCGCGTTGCATGATGAGGGAGGGCGTGAGGCCATCGAGATAAGCAATGCTGAGAAAGTTGCGGCTCCAGTAATTATAAGATTCAAAGCCATCTTTGGAAATCCAGTTTTGCTGCTGCAGCACGTGACCGGTCAAAGGATCGAGCTTGACCAGATATTCCGGTCCCTGAATGACGTGCCCGTCCATTTCACGCGGATCGCCGTCGCCGGCTTTGGCGTACACTTCGGTCTTGCCGTCCATATCCACATCATAAACCATATAAGGCGAATACCAGGTGCCGGTCTCGATCGACCAGCCCATATCGTGCCGCCAGAGGAATGTGCCCTTTGAAGAATAGGCGTCGAGTTTATACGGTTCAGGACTGCGTCTCCAATAACCCGGACGGTGATACGGATCGACATTAAAATCGGGGTGCTGCAGAACAAAATCATAGGCACCGTCGCCGTCCAGATCGCCAATGCCGATGCGCTTGAGCGTCACCTCATCTTTGAGTTTGATGGAAAAGTACGGCACATCGCCCGAAAGGATAAAAACATACGCCTCGCCCGGTTCATCATTTTCAATAGTGTTGATGACGGATTTGACACGGTATTTGAAACCGTGTCCGGGTGTCGCTTTGGCGTCGATGTAATTTGTTGAGGTTGAAATGGGTTCCGTATTGATCTTTTCAAAATCCGATAATCCCATGTCCTGGCGATAGATGTTAAAGGCAATGTCCGCCGGATCGTCCTTCAAAAATCGCCAACCAACATAAACCTGGCCTTCATCAATGGTCAGCGCCACAAGACCGCGGTCGATTTTTTCGTTGACCTGGGCATGGCTTGCACTGGTTTGCAACACCACGAGACCAATCAGCAGAAACACTCGAACAATAATATTCTTTTTTTTCATTGATACCTCATCGTTATAGAATGGCCCAGTTGATCCGGGCGGGTTTTTCGTTTACCGGATCGTTGTATGATGCGCATAAATATCCAAAGGATCAAGTTACTCTCTTTTTATTTTGATTGTATTACCGGTATGATAGACTTTTAACACACCGCCATGTTCCAACGGCTGCCACGTCCAGCCCGGTTGTTCGAGGCTCGTGCGTTCGGGCAGTTTGTCGTCCCATTGGTACACCGACGAGGGCTTGGCTGTCAGACGAATGGTTTCCGTCGACACGTCATCAAAGGTTTTATAATAAAGAACGATCTGTTCCACCTCTTCTGCCGGAATTTCACTCATCCATATTTTATTCAAATCCGGTGGATAATCGGCCCGCGAGATGACGGATGTCGAATGCAAAATATGGTCGGCGTGTGCCGGAGCGAGTTGCGGCCGGACTGCCATCGCTCGTAAAAAATGCCGGACGTAATCGCCATAGCCGTCGGTCAGCCACACTTCATCCCTGGGGTAACAGTTTTTGCCGTCCTCGTAGACCATGTACGTCGCCCACAACAACCGCCGGATTGCCGCCTCGATCAGATCGTCGTTTTCGGTCATCGTGGCGTAAAGTATCTCCGCAGCCGCCTGTCGGGAGGTATGGCTGTTGCCCGGCGTCTGATATGCAGTTTGTTCATTCACCACGGTCACACCGTATTCTTCCCATTGATGATTTCCGAGTTTGGCGTACACCCAGTCAAAGATGCCCTTGACCTGGCTTGGCCAGTCGGGAAACCGTTCGGGACGCAGCATCATGTATCGCGCAAACGTCACCGCATTGATCTGCGTATCCGACCATCCCGGGATGTCCTCAAAAAACGGCCCCCATTTGTTGGTCTTGAGCGGATACTCGATCATCCACTGCAAAATGATGTCATGGGCGTTCTGATAACTTTTTGTATCACCGGCCCCAAGCTCGATCAGTTTTTCGAACAGGTGCAGCGTGCCGACCCAGTTGCTTGTATAGGAGGATAAACCGACCGATGAATGGTCGCCGATGTTACTTTTTAAGGTGCCGATTTCTCCGGTCAGCGCATTGACTTTGAATGGCAAAGGCGAAAAATTATCGTCGCCCGCTTTGGTGTGCCGGGCCAGCGTGTTGGCGATGTTGATCGCCGCTTCCAGATAGTGATCATTGCCGGTCATTTTGTACAGGGTGACGAGTTCGTCGCCGAACGATCCGGCTTTGTCGGGTTGTGTAAAGTCTTTGCCGATGACCATATCACCGTCGTAAAAACCGGAGTAAATGAGCGTGTTGTAGGGATACGGAATGTGTGGCCATTCGGCATCAGCGGGAGAAAGAGAATGCGACAGGTAATAATCCGCCATAAATTTCATATTCTCTTTGATCTTTTCATTGCCGGTGTATTGATAAAGCAACGTCCAGGAGGAGAGCGCCATTTGCAGTTGATCGCCGCCGATCCCGCGCCGGTCATTAATGTCCGGCCGCCACACCTGATGATTCATGTAATACGGCAGGCCGTTCATATCCCGTCGCATGGCGTCCCAAAAAGTCCAGACCGTCTTGATGACGAAGTCGAATGCGGTTGCCGGATCGTCTGAAACCCATGAGACGATGTGGCCCGCCGCATCCGTTTTTATCGGATGGGCGACGAGAAATCCGTCACGCGTCTGATCGAAATAGGGCGTCTGGGCCGGCAGGTGTGTCAGGAGTATAGTGAGTACAAAACAAACAATGCATGCGGTTTTCATGTCCGTGCTCCCAAAATGTTTGGCTTATTTGCTGAAAAACGTCGTCACCGAATTGGCCGGTGCTGTATATTTTAGCTTGCCGTTTTT
>CAYSNA010000052.1:0-18375 GCA_964432185.1 uncultured Cytophagia bacterium | reverse complement strand
GCCCCTAGCAACACATAGGAGAATATCATGACAACACCTGCTCAACAAAAAAATAAGGCTGACATCCGTCCGCATTGATTCTCCTTACATCGCACTCCGGCAATATTCGGACAGCACCTGGAGCTTTCAACGCCTCATAAAAATCCACCCTGCAGAAGAGAAAAAGTCCGTGCCCCATCAAGCGGATCGCAAGGCCCCGACCTGGACGATTGATGCGCCGCGTGTGCAACTGCTCGACCTGGCCGCCGATGTCACCGCACTCGATGCACGACTTCCACGGCAAATTTCCTTTTTCAACACCGCGCTGGCGGTTTTGTGGGCAGACGACATAAAACGCCTGGAACTGGACCACTTTTCCCTACGAACGGAATCGCCAACACTTCAGATATCGGACTTTCGTTTTCAGCTCGAGCAAAATCCGGACAGCCTGACGTTAAAGAATTTTATTTTTAAAACGGCCCAAAACACACTCTCAGCCGAAGCGGCGCTTGATACGACAGGGAAACGCAACGGCACGCTCACGTTGCAATCGGCCCCCCTTCACCTCGATGAGATAGAATTTATGTTGCCGGATATCCATATAAAAGGCAATCCGATACTGGCGCTGCACAGTCACATTAGAAATGATGAGCTCAAGGCCACAATAAACATAGAAAATGGAAAGAGCTCGGTTGACCTCTCGGTGAACGTGGCGCCGCTTTCGGTGGCGCTCTCCGATTCGGCGGTTGACTCGGTAAATTATTCGGCACGCGGCACGTTCAAAAATATCATATTATCGGAGTGGGGCGTTCAAACGAAAAAAAGAATTCGCGTGAACGGCGATTATAGCCTAAAGGGCCGCGGACTGACGCCGGAAACCGCGGAAGCGTCTGCGACGGTTCGTCTGAACAATAGCGCGATGGACAACTATCAACTTAAAACCGCGCGTGTCGATGCAAATTACCACCGTGGCCGTGTAAAGGCGACTGTGACGCTCGACAGCGATATGGGTCAGCTTCAGGGTGAAGCGCACATCCACAATTTGTACGGCCCGCAAAACTATCAGATAGACCTCGCGTGCCGACATTTAAATCTGCAGCCGCTGCTCTCCGACAGCCTGTGGGTGTCAGACTTGAATTTTGATATCGAGGCGACGGGGCAGCACTTTTCACCACAAAAAATGCAGGCTGAATTCGACCTTCATGCACAGACTTCAAGCTTGAGCGGAATGGCCATAGACTCAACTGATGCCCTTATTGTGCTGGACCAGGGCAGCGCCAGAATCGATTCATTGACCATTCACAGTCCGGCGCTGCGCCTCAACGCCTGTGGTTTTCTCCATCCGAAAGAAGAGAACCAGCTTGATATTCAGCTGCGAGTAGACGATCTCAAACAATGGCACAGATTTATTCCGGCGGACAGCCTTGATGGTTCAGTGACGCTCTTTTCACAGATCAATGGCTCGCTGGATTCCTTGCAGATTAAATCAAATATTGTTCTTGAGGCGCTTCACTACAACGGCATAGCGGTGGATTCCATAGCGCTTTCCCTGAACGGCGAGCGGCAGAATAAAGAGCTGAGGGCCGAGGCGCAAGCTCACATCACCACATTTGATGTGGGCGCTGTTGTCATTCGGGAAATAGAATTGGCTGCGGATATGACGCCGGAGCGCATCGATGTGAAAAGCCGCTTGCGCCAGAGCGAGGAGTTAACCGCCGAAACGCACGTGCAATATTTTCTTTATGATCTCCCCGTGCTTTTCATCAAACAGCTCGACCTCAACGTCGCCGAGCGTAAATGGCATGGCGGCAGCGACTCGACATCGCTTATGCTGGGGCAGGACGAGTATATCGTGACGAATTTTCTTATAAACAGTCAAAGTGATGATTCCACATCCGCCTATGTTTTTCTCGACGGCGCGGTCCGCTTGAAGGGCAACGAAGATTTTAGAGTGAAACTGCGCAACTTTAACCTGGGCGCGCTGACGAATTTTATCAAGCAGCCGATTCAAGTGGACGGCATCGCCGATATCGATCTTAACCTCGGCGGTACGGCGGCCCAACCCCGGCTGAGCATAAACACTCACTTTAAAGATTTGTTTTATGATTCGCTTTCTATAAAATCGGCCCAGGGTCTGTTCACCTACGAAAATGAACTTTTTAAGACACAGCTCACTCTTGTTCCGGTTTTGGACACGCTGGCGCTTGATGCCAGCATCCCGATCACGTTATCATTGGCCGACCAACATTTTGACCTGCTTCCCGACAGGCCGTTCGAGCTATCGATAAAATCAAAAGATATTCCCTTGACCTCGCTGGTGCCGCCTCAACTTGGCATTGAAAACGTAGCCGGATTTTTAAATCTTGATTTTCAAGTGAGTAACACGCTTGCGGATCCAATTCCGCGCGGCTCCCTCAACATCCGCAAGGCTGCTTTTCAAAACAAGGATCTCGGCATCAATTTTGACGATTTAAGCGCCATCGTCAAAATCCAAAATGATTCGCTCCTGCTGCAGCAACTAATCGGGCGCAACGGCAAGGGCACGGTGGAAGCCCGAGGTTCTGCCACGCTCAACGGTTACAAATTTCCCGATGCCATAGAGAATATAAAAATGACGCTCAAGGCAGATGATTTTTATGTATCAGAAAAATCCGAACATCAAATTCAGATAAATTCTGACATCAAGCTGGCCGGCCCGCTGGATTCGCTGGTATTTGACGGACGCGTCAATATTTTGCGAGCCTCGTTTTACCTCCCTTCTTTGAACACATCAAAGCAGAGCGTCAAAGTTCACCAGCAGCCGCTGCTCGTACAGGCGCTCAATGACATGATGGCCGATTCTCTTGTGGCGGATTCGACCATCGTTATAAACCGGCAACAGCAGGTGCGGCCCATTTTGCAAAACTTGCGCGGCAAACTGACGCTCAACATACAGAACAACACCTGGATCAAATCTGACAATATGCGTCTCGAATTGAGCGCTGATCTGGACATCACCAAAAATACCGAGAATTTTGAAGTATTTGGACCCGTTCAGATTCTGCGCGGCCAGTACGATTTTCTCGGACGTCGTTTTAATCTATCCGAAAGCTCGGCCCTGTTTCAAGGCGGCGAAACCATCAACCCCAAACTGGATGCGAAAGCCGTATATGTTTTCCGCGATATGCAGCGCAACAAGCACACCATCACCCTGAATGTTACGGGCGATGCCGCGTCGCCGACGATCCAGTTTATGCTGGATGAAAACTCGATAACCGAAGGCGAAGCGATTTCCTATATTTTATTCAATCGAAGTCCGGATGAAATTAACCAGCAGGCCGGCGACAGCGGTTCAAAAAGCTCATTCACGGCGAATGATCTCATGTACGGTTTGATGTCCGCTGAACTGTCAAAACGCTTCGGTCGTCAGCTCGGCGTCGATTATATCGAATTCAAGGGAAAATCCAGCACCAATACCGCTACCCTGCTGGTGGGCAAATATGTCACGCCGGATTTGTTCATGAGCTACGAACAGTCCATTGGCGCGTTGGAAGAGGACCAGGCGCCGCAGGTGATCACCGTCGAATACGAGTTGACAAAATATATCTTTTTGCAGCTCATCAGCGGCGACACCAAAACGACCGGCGCGGATGTTATGATAAAATTTGCCCACAACTGACGGCGATTTAGCCGTTGCATTTCGCCGCAAATATGCCTACTTTTTGCTTAACTTCAACCATTTAACAAATTGACGATCATTATTTTTTTATGAAAAGATTTTTTCTTCTGTTCTTTGTAACACTCTTTTTGTCATGCGGCATCAAACAGCCGGTCGATACCGAGCTCGAACAACAGTATGGCGACATTATCGTGCTGTCCGAACCCGACGGCGCGCTGATTTTTCTCAATGGACAGGACACAGCGCTGCGCACACCGGATACATTGCGGCAGCTCCCGACCGGACGACACACCGTCCGCACTTTTCTCGCCGAACATCTCGCAACGCCCGATTCCATCGTCGTTCAGGTTGAACTGGATACGGTGAAGACCATCCACTTTTCCATGCGCAAAATTGAAACCGCCGGCGCAATTTTTATAAAGTCCGTTCCGCCCGGCGCCGCCATCTTGGTCGATAAACAACCCACCGGCAAAATCACGCCGGATACGCTACGACTTGAAGGAGGCGAGTATGTTTTGGATATTCGCAAAAACGGTTATATGCCGCTGTCCCAACAGATAAATCTGCCTCGCGACACCACCATTGCAGTTGACGCGTCCCTGTCCATACAGCCGTGCGTGCTGCTGGAAGCCTTTGGCAATGTCTCCTGCACGCCATGTGTTGAAGCGGCGCATAATCTCGAAACCTTTGTCACGCAGCATCCAGTTCAAGAGTTTGCGATTGTCGAATACTATGCCAACTGGCCCAGCCCGAACGATCCGTTTTATAAAGAAGCGCCAAACGACGTCATGCAGCGGGTGATGTATTATCAACTCACATCACTGCCGTCCATGTTTGTTGGCGGCGCCATCGGCGTGGATGCGACGCTGTATGAAAATATCAACAAGGCGTTTACAACCGCATTCGAGACGTGGGATTCACCGATCGGATTATCCATCAACAAAAAAAATATCGATGGTCTGTTGACGGTGGATGTCGAAACATACCTCGAACGGCCCGTCACGGACCTCGAAGATTTGAAACTGTATGTCGCGATCGTTGAAGACAATATCAGCTTTGACTCGCCGCCGGGAAGCAACGGCTTGACCCATTTTAATTTTGTCTTCCGCGGTTTTTTGCCCGATAAAAACGGCGATCTGCTCGTCGATGGTGAATCGCATACCTTTTCGTACAGCCGCACCTGGCCGGCCTGGAATTACGCAAATTCGCGAATCATCGCTTTCATTCAACATCATCAAACGAAACACATCATTCACACGACTATAAATTGAGGAGGACACGCATGAAAACCAGAGTGCTACTGACAACCTTGATCGTTCTTTTACCGCTTTGCCTGGTTGTGGCGGACTCGTTGCCATACAGCCCGGTGGAAAAATCGCCAGAATTAATCACCGAAGCCTCTGCCGGTTATCTGCACGATGTGACGCCGGTCAGTTTTGTCGCACCACGCAGTTTGGAGGGCGGCAAAATGCAGCTCGTCCAGGCGGTTGTGGCCAACCATGGTCTGGTCGCGGATTCCTTTGCCGTGGAGTTCGGCTATCTGGAATGGGACGGCACATTTGTCGTCAAAAAAACCAAAACGGTGGACGACCTGCCGGCAGGTGAACAAACCAATGTCAGTTTTGGATTTTACACTTTTCCCAAGAACATTGAACACGACTATTTTGTCCGCACCGTTCTCGCCACAGACGAAAATCCAGACAACGATGTGATCAAGCAAGCCATTTGCACTTTTACCACACCACGCAGCGTGGTGCTCATTGAAAAAGCCACCGGAACCTGGTGCGGCTATTGCCCGGGAGCGGCAAAATCGGTTGATCAGTTGAATATCGATTTCCCCGGTCAGGTCGCGGCTATCGATTACCATGTGGGCGACACATTCGAGCATCCGCTGTGCCGCGCGCGCACGACCTACTATCAAGTGCCCGGCTACCCAACGGCCAAGTTTAACGGATTATCCGAATTTGTCGGCGGCTCCTCAGCCTTCACCTGGGAAGATCTCTATCAAAATAATTATAAAAAACGTTTCACCGCCGCGTTGAACCACGGCACCTGCCTCGAGATGGATTTTACCTTTATGAAAAAAGACGGCAAAGTGAACGGCACGGTCAACCTGACGGGATTGGCTCCTTCTTTTGTCCGTGACTATCGGATTTTTTATGTCGTCGTCGAATCGCACATCGCGCATAAATGGGGCGGCCTGGATTCACTGCAGCACGTGTTCCGCGGCGTTTATCCGGACTGGAACGGCGTGCCGTTCATCACCGACCAGCCCATTGATGTTGGCGTGACCTTTGAAAGCGATATTGAATTTGACATGCCGACGAATATTGTTGAAGAGAATTGTGAAATCATCGCCTTTGTGCAAAACATTGAAAATCAGGCCGTCGCCGTGGCCGCCATTGGCGAACAAGTATTCCCGCCGGTGATCCCCTACTCGCTGCAGGTACACAACACCGCCGACAGCGATACCGCCGGTAAAGAAATCGCCTTTGAAGGCGTGGTGCACAATCTGCTCGATTCGGATATCATCATCAATTTCAATCGGATTCTCAATGACATCCCGGAGACCTGGACGTCATCCATCTGTCTCGATCTGTGTCTGGCGCCGTTCGTCGCTCAGGCGTCGGACACGGTAGCCGCGCATGACAGCCTGGCCTTTTCGCTTCACTTTTTTACATCCGAGGGCAAAACAGATTCCGGAACCGTCACATTACAAATTTCTGATGCGGAAGGTCTGCTGGCGGATAGCGTCACGTTCAAGGCCACGGGCGTCTATTATCCGGTCGAAACGCGTGTTGATGAACGAGTTCCCTCATCAACTGTTTTGAAGGGCAACTATCCGAATCCCTTCAATCCGACGACGACCATTGAATATAGTGTTGCGGATAACGTTCAGACCGCACGGCTGCAGGTTTATTCGCTGCTCGGCCGGCTCGTGCATGAAGAATCTCTCGCTCACAGTCGCGGTGAACACGCTTTTTTATTTGACGCCGGTTTTCTTGCTGCCGGTGTTTACATGTATCGCATCGTGTTTGAAGGGGCTTCCGGCACGATTTTGTCTCAACAGCAAAAGTTAACCTTATTAAAATAATATTTCGTTGTAGGATGGGTTTGAAAACCCATCCTACCGTTAAAGGCTTTCAATGAAAATTTTATACACTATTCTCGTTTCTGTTCTATTATTCGGCAGCGTTTTTGCCAAAGACATATCATCGATCAAATTAAAAGACGTGGACGGAAAATCTTTTTCGCTCAATGAGAATTTGGCGGGCGATGCCAACATCGTCCTGTTCTGGGCGACCTGGTGCCTGCCGTGCCAAAAAGAATTTCCCGAGATTGAGAAAATCCGCGCCAAGTTTCCGGATAAAGAGATCAAAATTTTTGCCATTTCGAAAGATAGTCCCCGCAGTATGGCCAAGGTCAAATCGTTCATCCGCAAATACAACTATGATTTTATCTGGCTCATGGACAGCGACGGCGCGGTCAGCTCCAACTTTATGGTGGATGCCATCCCGCACAGTTTGCTGGCGGATAAAAACGGCGCCGTGGTTTACAGCCACACCGGCTACCGCAAAGGCGATGAACTGGAGCTGGAAAAAGAACTGTCAAAACTGTGGCAAGACTAATTTTCGCGTAACCCTGTCGGGATTTCCAAAAACGATAAAACGATACCGTGTATAATCAAATGCGATTCCTAAAAAACACTCCGAACCCAAACAGGGTTTTCCTCTTTTTATTACTACTTTCTGCAACTCTTTCGGCGCAATTGTCCGTCAAAAATCAACTCGAATGGACCGACTGGCAGGAATACGATCGTCGCATTTTGGAAAACTGGACGGACGTCACCTACCAGTGGCAGAACCTGCAGCTTGGCGGACGGTATGAAATCAACTATCCGCCCGATCCGTTCATCTATCCGCAGGATTCTTTGCTGAAAGAATTTGACTTGACCTTTCTTTACGCGGACTATGATTATAAGAAATGGAATGTTCGCGCCGGGCATTTTTACAGCATGTTTGGCCGCGGTTTGACGCTGCGCACCTATGAAAACCGGAATTTACGCGTTGACAATAATATTCTCGGCGGCAAAGTTGAATACCGCGGCGACCTTTTGAGCGTTACGGGACTGGCCGGAAAAATGCGCGACAAATACAATCGCCGCGATGATACGATGGCCGGCGGTGACGTTGAAATTAACCCGCTCTCGTTCGTGCAATTTGGCGCCAATTACGTCTATCAACACAACGATAACGGGCACTCCTCGTCTATCGGCGCCGCTCGGATGAACTGGCTGTGGAATTGGGGTGATTTTTACGCCGAACTCGCCACACCGGATTGGAGTGACAACACCAGCGCCTATCTCGGTTTTTCCAGCTACGTCGGCGATTTGACATTTTTGGCCGAATACAAAAATTATCATCATCTTTCGTTCAAAAACGGCTATGGCGCCGAATACAACGCGCCGCCGGCATTAACGCGCGAACACACCTTTACCCTGCTCAACCGTCACCCGCACGCCCTCAATCTGGATGACGAACAAGGTTATCAATTTGAGATAACCTGGACGCCGAGTTTGACCTGGGACATGATCGCCAATCACAGCGCCACCTGGTCGCAAAAAAACCAGCGTTTGTTCGAAGAGTATTATCTGGAAACGCACAACTATGTATTCGATGAAAAATTGGAAACGCGCCTGGCCGGCGGCTGGACATTTGATTTCACCACCAATACGGAAAACATCACCACCGTGGTCGATCCGCAGATCACACTCAGCGAGCGTGATTTAATTCATGTGAGTTGGCAGCATCAACACACCACAAATCGTTTCGATTTGAGCGAATTCGACACCGAGCTGTTGCAGATTGAATATTCCCGCTCGCCGTACGGCAGTATCGCGCTGGTCGGAGAATACACGAATAAATACAAATTGAACAACGTCGAGATGGACCGTCACACCTGGCTGTATGGTCAGCTCACGCTCAATTTTTGGCACAATCAGGAGCTGCAGATTTTGTACGGCTCGCGGCAGGCAGGATTTGTCTGCGTGGGCGGCATTTGCCGCTATGAACCAGAGTTTAAAGGGATTGAAGTGCGCCTGGTGAATCGGTTTTAATCCGAGTTCCGAGATCGCTACTCGTCAATCAAAAGTCATCGAATCTTTCAATTTTAATTCAAGAACTCGCGTCGCTCATTTTTAATCAAAAAACTCGTCACTCGCATCGAACGCCGGAATGGCGGTATTCAAAATGCGTAAATTCCCGACGGCGCGATGCCGGCAGCCGGGCTTTATTTTGATGACGCTCATCGGTTTGACCGGAATATTCTCCCCATCCACTTCAATAAATCCTTCTCCATCGAGGACGGTATAAATCTCGGTCATCTTTTTATGATAATGCGTTTGTGCATCCGTGGCAATATCAAGCAAATGTACGGAAACCAGTTTATCCGCATCATCCACAAACGCACGCCGCGCGTAACCGCATGGACAGGCCACCGCGTTGAGCTCGTCCAGTTGCGCCAGGGAATACCGTGGCATCACGCATTCTCCCCGGCATTTTTTTGCATTCTGACCAGAAACGAATCAAGCTCATCGCGTAGTTTGGTCGTTGCCTGTACAAGCGGCCCCGCCACATTTTTTTGCTCGCTCGGATCATCCGCCAGATTAAACAGATATTCCTTGCCCGTCACATCGCGCACGTATTTCCAGTCACCGTGGATAACGGCTTTTTGTTTGTGGTAGAGAAAATAGAGATAACGCTGCGGCGCGGGCGCGTTTTTCAACAGGACGTCGGCGATATTATACCCGTCCAGCTCTGTTGCGGATGGCTGATGATTCGCCAGATGCACAAGCGTCGGGTAAAAATCAAGAGCGCTCAGCGGGGCGTCCACCACACGGCGCGGCTGAATTTTGCCCGGCCACTGCATCACACACGGCACGCGGATGCCGCCTTCCCACAAGGTCGCTTTCTCTCCCAACAGCGGCATATTGCTGCCGCCGTAGTCATAGGTGGCGCCGTTGTCGCTGAGGAAAATAATGATCGTTTCGTTCAAGAGTTCAAGCGCCGCCAACTTTATCAGCACGCGGCCAATATTGTCATCCAGATTTTTCACCATGGCCGAGTAGACCTGGCGGTCATCCCTGGATTTTTCCGGCAAATCAGAATAATTCGGCGGTGTCTGCAAAAAGTTGCCATCAGCGCATTTGCCGTAATGCGGCGCATTGTAGGAGAGATAGAGAAAAAATGGATTTTCTTTTTGCTGCTCGATAAAATTCAACGCCTCTTCGGTCATTAAATCCGTGGCCCAGCCTTCTTCCTGGATTAATTCCGTGTTGCGGACCAACGCCGGTTCTGTTTTGTAGGTATGCGTCAGGTAATCGATGCAGCCGGGCATAAAGCCGTAAAAATAATCAAAACCGTGACTATTGGGGCCGAACTCGGGATTGCCGTGTCCGAGATGCCATTTACCAATGAGCGCGGTGGCGTAATTTTGTCTTTTTAATTCGTCCGCAAGGGTGATTTCATTTTTGGGCAAAAAGAGATCATCGTGCCGGCCCGGCATAAGCGGCGCCCAAAATGGTTGCGGCGCGCGATACTGGTAGCGGCCGGTCAGCAATCCGAATCGCGACGGCGTACACACCGGGGCCGTCACATAAAAACGGCTAAACTGGATGCCGTTTTTGCCAATGCTGTCAATATGCGGCGTTTGGATATCGCCATTATACAAACTGATATCGTTCCAGCCCAAATCATCAGCCAAAATGAGCAGAATATTGGGCGAGCGTTTTTTAACGCCGCATTGGATAAAGTTGGACGCCAGCATCGTGGAGACACCAAGCGCCGAAATATTTTTCAAGAATTGTCGTCGAGTATTCAAGGTGAACTCCGAATCTATTCATTCGATGAATTGAAGGGACATGATAAATAATTTGCCGATGAAATGCCAGGGAAAAGGCGGGAAAAAAGGTGAAAAGACATACGACATCACAGTGGGACATCACGAAGGAGAGTGAAAAAATGGCGATCCACCATCGCCATTTTCAGTTCTCTTATTTTTGCAGCAGCACTTTTCTCGTCTCGGAAAATCCATCAGACGACAAATTGACGAAATACAGTCCACTGGCAAAATCTTTAGCATCAAATGAGACTCGATGTTCACCGGCGTCCCGCTCCTCATCCAAAATCGTTAAAAGTTCTTCGCCGAGAAGATTATAAAGCGTGAGTCTCACCCGGCGAGCCGTGGGCAGAGAAAATCGAAGCGTCGTTGTCGCATTAAACGGATTCGGGTAATTCTCAAACAATTGAAAACCAATCGTCGGCACATTGTCTGCATCGCTGTTTTCCGCAGCAGAGATTCCCTTTTGAAACAATTGAACATTGTCGAGAAAAACGTCATGCACATCGGCGCCGAGGAGAAATTTCAGTTCGGCATCGAGAACAACATTTCCCGAAATTGTGAATGGATACGAATGATGCTGTTTGCTTCGACTCAGAGATAATGAGCCAATCGAGGCAAGATCAACATCAGGACGTTTGATATCGCACAGTTGAACCTCGAGACTTCTGGGAGCTGCCGCCCAAACATCGAATTCCAGGGTGTATTGCGTATTGCGAGCCAGGAAAATCTTGCCCTGCCGCAACGTAATGCTTTCCGGATTGCCGTCGGAATTTTCAATCATAATATGAGCTTCCTGCGATGTCGTCTCCCATGTTGCTTTCGAGGGCTCCACAACTTTTAGCAGCCAGGATTGTTTGCTGTTGGCAAAATCGCTGTTATTGAGCATATTTTCGTTCGGCGCCTTTTTAATCACAAAACCGCTCTTGTCCTCAGAAAAGACGCTTTCACGTCCATCTGCGGATACGGCAGTGACACGAAAAAAATATTTTTGCTGATCTTCAAGATCGTAAATCTGCTTCAACGTTGTTCGGCAGGTATCGAGCAGGGTGGTCGGATGCGGATCGGTGCCGGCGTAAATTTTGTAATAATCCACATCCGCATCGCCAAATTTGTTAAAGATAAGCGAGAGATAATTCACGCCGGACTCGACGACTAGATACGGCGCATCAAGTTTACCATGCCATGGAAAACGAAAAGTGCGATAACACGCATAATCATCAACAAAATTCATTTCATACACAACCTCGCCATCGGGCGTGACCTCTGTCGCTTTCGGACGATAATTCGCCGCCCAGTTAATTAAAAAGTTGTCATTGGGTAATTTTTGCACATTGCCCATATAAAACGAAATATCGGTTCGCGGCGGATTGCCAAACTCCCACACCAGGGTGGCTGTTTTGTTTTCGGTATCCAGTTTATAGACAACCGCGCGCGACCGCGATGGATTATGCTCCCGCCCGTTATCGAATAAAGAATAATAACCGTCGCCGAGCGAGCGGACATCGTGCTGCCAGTTAAAGCCGTTCAGCGGATCATTCACAAAGGTGAACTGATTATGCTCGCCACCGAGACGCCAGATGATCTCGCCCGTTTGTCGATTGATTTTCGTGATTTCATCCAGATTACGGCTGGACAGCAAAATATGACCATCATCATCAATATCAATAGCATTCATATGTGGAAAGGCAAATGCCGTAACCTTTTGATGAAAATCATGAGCAAACGGCAAGCCGTCCTGCAAATGTTCCAGCGCCGGCCAGTTAAAAATGAGTTGATGATCGGCGGTATACTCCTGGATCGTGGATTCGTGCACACGCACATCAGTTTGAGCGCCCTCGACAAATTGACTCATATCCACGTTGACCGTTCGAAGACCAAACAACAAATAATGCCCATTGTCCAACAGGATAAACTCGTGCTCATCCGTCAAATAACCGGCGGATGCGGCATACTCGTCAACCGGATTAAAGTTCTCATTGTAACTTTTATATTTGAGTCCGCCGGCGCGCTGCAGCATGGTGATGAGACCGTTTTCCTGCACTTTAAAATTCCAGCGTCTGTCACCATTCTGCTGCCGCGCATACCAGACCGGCGATCCGTCATTATTAAAAATGATGTTGTAGGGATTTTGTTCGCGCCAATGGTTTAAAAAAAGATAGCCCTCCGCTGTTTCTTTTTGCGTCGTCACCTCAATATGTGGAAAATCACTTGGAACCGACACGCCATTAGGCATAATTCGCGGCGCCGAACCTTCGGTGGTGATTCGATTGGATTGGGTATCACTCGGTTTCGACAACACGGATTCGATAGGCGTCGCGCTTTCATCGTGAGCCACATGAAAGATATAACGTGCCGAATGGATGATGTCGAGATTGGCGTCAGTTTTCGGATTCAAAGCAACGTTGATGGTGGCTCCGGCCGGAAACGGTTTGTCCGGCTGAAAGATTAATGTGCGTGAATCGGATGCTAAAATTGATGTGCCGCTGACAATCCCGTTTTCATCCTCAACCTGAATACACGATTTTTTGTTGCGCAAACGGCTCGGATCGAGCTGTTGAAATCGGACAATGATCGGCGAATGGGCCGAAACATAGTGTGCCCCCGGTGTTGGTGACACATACGCGTATCCATCAGGAAGTGTAAACGCCCCGGATAATGAACACATAGCCAGAAGAGATACAAAAAATATTTTCATGCAACTTCCTTTTGTGGTAATTCGACTTTATCCTCCCACTTAAAAAGAACGACGTTTACACCCTGCATTAGTTCTTGATTATGGCAATTGAGACAAAAGTTTACATTTGACGAATGTAAGGTTTTGTGCAGAATAAGAATTGGAATATCGGCAACGATGTCGGCCCCTGTGGTGAAAAAATCCCAAAACGGAGATATAAGTTCGAATAAAAAAGGCGGCCAGAAAGCCGCCTTTTTTGAGTCCCTATTTTTTCACAATCAATTTCCTCGTTTCGGAAAATCCATCGGAGAGCAAATTGTAAAAATACAGCCCGCTTGAGAGATGCTCAGCATTAAAAGTAATTCGATAGTCGCCGGCGTCGCGGTACCCATCCACGAGCGTTAGCAGTTCTTCTCCTAAAAGATTATAGAGCTTGAGTGTCACATGACGCGACGAGGGGACAGAAAATTGTATAGTCGTCGTGGCGTTAAACGGATTGGGATAATTCTGTTGAAGCCTCATCACATCCGGCCGCATAATCGTTTTTGATGCAATCTCCTTGACCTGCATGAGTTCGCCTTCGTTCGTATAAAGGATGATACCGTTATCGCCGAACAACCAGCCGTTATTGCCATCGGCAAAAAAGACGGAACGAATATGACTTTGTGTGCCGGCATAGACATAACTCCAGTTCTTGCCGCCGTCCCGGGTTTTCAGGATATTGCCGTAATTGCCGACAATCCAGCCGGTCTGAGACTCCGAGAAAAACACATCATGCCAGGTTTCATTCCAGAACACGTAGTCGTTAAATCGATAAATTCGATCGCCATACGGGAAATCAGTTTGTGGCGTCCAGTTGTGGCCGCCGTCTTCTGTTTTGAGGACGGTATTATTATGACCGACAATCCAGCCGGTGTCAGGATGGGTAAAGTAGACGGAGGTCAATTGCGTCCATGTGCCGCTGTCCTGGTGCTGCCAGGAGTCGCCGCCGTTCGTCGTTTTCAAAATGGTGCCGTTCAAGCCAACGGCCCAGCCTACATTCGCATCCAGGAAAAACACCGATTCAAGCCACCAGTCTGTGGTGCTGTTCTGCGGTTCCCAGGTCACTCCGGCATCGGTCGTTTTCAGAATGGTACCCGTCCAGCCAACGGCCCAACCGGTTGTCGTATCGGTAAAGTGCACATCATACAACCATTTTTCTGTGTTACTGGTTTGTGGGGCCCAGCTCGTGCCGCCATCATCGGTTTTGAGAATTGTACCGTATTGTCCGACCGCCCAACCTGTGGTGGCATCAACAAAATCGACAGCCAGCAGAGATTTGGTGGTGCCGCTTTCCTGTTCCGCCCAGTGTTCGCCGCCATCCTCGGTAGTGACAATCATGCCGTCATGACCAACGGCACAGCCGGTCATCGTATCCAAAAACAAACCGTCTTCCAGCACGGCCAAGGTTCCGCGGCTCTGCACCGTCCAGGTCTCGCCATAATCCGTCGAATTAAGGATGGTGCCGCCGGTGCCAACCGCCCAGCCCGTGCCAGTATCGGTAAACTTGATATCCCACAAAGTGCTAAAGGTGCCGGTCGATTTGATGCTCCAGTGTTCGCCACCATCAACGGTTTGCATAACCAGACCGCCGCCACCAACGACAAATCCGCTGTCAGCATTTAAAAAGGACGATGTAAAGAAAACGTTCTCAGCTCCGCCCTGTAACGCCATCCAGGTGTTGCCGCCATCCGTTGTTTTTAAAATCGTGCTGCTTTCGCCAGTAGCATATCCCGTTTGCTCATTTATAAAATTGACGCTCCACAACCAGCTATTCACGCCGCTATCCTGGGCAAGCCAATTCTCACCGCCGTTTGTCGTTTTATAGATGCGTCCTTCCGTACCCACCGCAAATCCGACACTGGTGTTGACAAAAAAGATGTCCAGCACATATTGTACGCCCGAGCATTTCTGATTCGACCAGGTTTTGCCGCCGTCGGTTGTCTTGATAACGAGCCCGCCGCCGCCGGCCGCCCACCCAGTTTCGGCATTGGCAAAAAACGTCGCCACCAAAATGGTATTGCTTTGCGTTTGCATGGTCCATGTGTGGCCGCCATCGGTCGTTTTATAGACTTTGCCGCGACCATTCATGGGATTTAATCCGGTCATCCAACCCGTGTTCATATCAAGAAAATGCGCTTTGTAAATTTCAATATCAATGGTGGATGTATTTTCGACATTTTGCCAATCGAGATTATTTTCCGTCTTGACGGCATTGCCGGCCAGATCAATGGCGAGGGCGCTGTCGGAATTCACCGCAAAAACATTTCGAATCTCCGAACCGTGCGGGTAGGGATTTTGCCAGTTCCACTTGCCCTGCGCAAAAAGAGTGGCGCAGGCGCACATAACGAAAAGAAAAATTATTGTATTTTTCATGATTTTCTCCCTTACTGAATAAGCACCATTTTTCGCGTTTTCACCATTGAGCCGGCCTCGAGTTGGTAGGTATAGACGCCGGAAGGCACCGGACGACCAAAGTCATCCGTAGCGGCCCACATGACGGATCGAGTGCCAGGGGACTGAAACTCATCAACCAAAGTTTTGACATGCTGCCCAAGGGCGTTATATATTTTTATCGTCACGTGCGCATCGCCTGTTGAACGATACGTAATTGTTGTTGAGGGATTGAACGGATTGGGGTAATTTTGCTGCAAGACAAACTCGACCGGTTGCTCATCGACTTGTTCGGCAACACTCGTGACCTCTTGAAGCATTTCGATATTCTGATCCATCCATTCGGCGCGCGCTTTGGTCCACTCTTTCACGTGTTCAATTTCTTCCTCCCAGGAGTCGCCGATAAAAAAGTTCGGCCATACATACTCGCCCAAAACCGGCCAGACCAAAAAATTCCGCTGCTGCGCTTCATTCAGCGTATCGGCGACCGCATCAATATAAGAAAGCAAAGTTGGCGTGGAGAGCGTCGATTGGCGCAGCGTTTTCCAGCGTTCTGCAAAACGGACTTTAAAGGCTGGATCATTCCAGATCACGTGCATCCAGAACGGCGGCGCGAAATCGCCCTTTGTCTCCTGAAAAAGCGTTTCGATATTCCAGTTCTCAATCCGCGCGCCATCGTAATAATAGGAGTTACCAAACGCGAGATTAAAATCCCAGACCGGACCGAGAGTGAGACGACCGCCCTTGGAATCCTTGTCTTTATACATAAAGGTACTGAGACGATAACCATCAATATTTTTGCTGATTTCATTGACGATGCAAAAATCGACAAACGCGTCAAGATCAAAATATTTGACATAGCCGGTATCCGGATCAGCATAGCCGGGGCCGTCGACCGTTTGCTCAAATCGATCCATAAAAGATTTGATATACTCTTTTTGAACGTCAAGAATGTCGTCCGGCTGCGGATAGTGATATTGATAATTCGTGCGTTTGGTTGATCGCCAACCGCCCACCTGCTCGCCGTCGGTCTTGTCAATTTTTATAATATAACCGCCCGTCAGATCATCGCCGTTGATGTCGGTGGAATCCATTTTGGCGATATCAACGCGATTTTTATCGTGCTTGATTTTTTCCATCAACACATAAACACCCTGATACGAGCCGTTCAGCCAGACCTCACACAAGCGTGTGCGCGAGGCATAACGGCCCAGGTCATTTGATATTTTATAGGTCAATACATTGCGGATGAGCGTTTTATCACTGAACGGATTATGCAGGATCCAGTCATTTTCTTCGGGCATCCCAAGCAGCGAAACATTCAAATCAGCTCCGGTAGAATCATGCGTCTCAAATCGATAAGGTTTTTTCGGCCAACTTTGGGAAGTCGAGCCGCGCAGTTCAATGCCGATGATGCCGTCAAAGTGAAATGTCGAGTCAGCCACATAATTTCGACGTCCTGGTCCATTATAAATAATCTGCAGATCCGCCGGAATCCGGTACGGATCGACAATTTGTTCACCGTGCGTATCAATGAGCAGGATGGGCAAGTTGGAGGAGGAAAAGTCGATCTCCTGCGCCGGCACCTGACCGGCAAATCCCGCCACAAGCAGACACACGATACCGATGAACAGCATAAATTTTGATGTATTTACTTTCATACTACTCCCTTTCGACTGATATTTCGTCATTCGCTTACCCCGTGTACGGGCTGCAGGGGCGATTGTTTGGCGGAATCTCGTATGGATGGACAGATTTCATAATTCATTACATTCTCGATCGCACGAAAAGCAAAGTGCCGCACCCGGAACAGCGGAATTTGACATCGAGGCATTCAATTTCGTGGTTTAAAATCTCGGCAAAATTTCCTATCTTGTTGCCCGTTCACAACCTGTAAAAATCGAGGCGTCCGATGATAAAAAGAATTTTCATTCTCATGTTAATCGTTATCCCCTGTTTTGCCCAAACGATCAATTCCAAACCGCTCTCCTATTATATTGAAAATCCGGCTCTGGTTGAAGAGAATCAGGAACCGGCGCATGTGCCGCTGGTGCCGTTTGATTCAAAAGACAAAGCCTTGTCGCACCGCTGGAGTGAGTCGCCATTTTATCTGGATTTGAACGGCACATGGAAATTTTATTTCGCCGAAAATCCGATTGACGCGCCGAAGGATTTTTTTCAACCGAATTATGATGTGAAAGAGTGGAGCGATATAAACGTGCCGGGCACCTGGCAGATGCAGGGCTGGGATCATAATGTCTATCGCAACATTCCCATGCCGTTCGGGCCGTACGATCCGCCGCGCGTACCGGATTTTATCAATCCCACCGGCTCTTATGTTCGCATCTTTTCCATCCCGGAGAATTGGAAGAACCAGCGCGTCTACCTGCATTTTGACGGCGTCAAATCGGCCTACTGGGTGTGGGTGAATGGACAGTATGTCGGCTTTGACAAGGGCAGCATGACGGCCGGCGAATTTGATATTACCAAATATTTAACTGATGGTGAGAATAAACTCGCCGTGCAGGTGGTGCGCTGGTCGGACGGCAGTTATCTCGAAGATCAGGACATGTGGCGGTTCAGCGGCATTTATCGCCGCGTTTATCTACTGGCGCAGCCGGAAACCTATATTCGCGATTTTTTCGTCACAACTGATCTGGACGACAACTATGCGGACGCAACCTTGAATGTTGATGTGTTTGTCAACAACAAATCTCAATTCGATTTAAAA
>CAYSNA010000051.1:0-18433 GCA_964432185.1 uncultured Cytophagia bacterium | reverse complement strand
CGTCTCATCGACTATCTTTACAAAAATGGCTTGCGCCTCCTATAATAAAAAAGGTAGAATAGTAAATATGTTAATTTGCGCATTTGTGTTATATTATTGTAATTACAGTACTTTGGTAGCATATTAGTTATAGTATAATTGCTGTCAACAATTTATTAAAGTCATTAAAATACAGTTGATATAGTAAATATAGCCTTTCTATTACTATTTAGGATCATATTTGAGTTTTAGAATAATATTTTCAAGTGTCTCAATTTGAATTTGCTGTTTTTCGATTATCTTTTGACTATCAGCATATGACTTATAATCGATTTGATGATCTCTAACCCTCGAATCAATGCTCCTATCTTTATTTTCTCCCTTAAAAATGTAATTCAAATCATTATCCCAGAAAAAATCTATTAAAAACCTCCAGTCCATTGTGTCTCGCTCCCTCCAGGTGTAAATATTATTGGGTGATCGGCCTAAATGCTTGGCAAGCTCGGTATCCTTACGAATGTTAAGAATTGTTTTTATTCGATCTATCGTATCATTTACCTTTACCATAATATCCTCTCTTTTTGTTAAATATCTTGCATTTTGGTGATTTTTAACTTGACAATGATGTTTGTAATTTGTAACATATAGTTACAAATGTAACCTATTTGTGTAAAAAAATAGCAGGTTGTGATATGACGCGAAAATTGACACTACAAGAACGAGTAAAATTTAAACAAGCCTTGATTGCTAAAGGATCGACGCAGGATATTGAGGCCGACAATTACGGCTGCTCCCGCGTGCATTTTAATTATATCATAAACCGCCGCCGCCCGGCAACTCCGGCGTTTGTCGATTTTATACATCATTTCATTGTTACTCATATCGCTGCCTAATTATAGCAATTTTCGCTGGTGCTGGCAAGGAAAATAATAAGATTTAATTATACAACAGTTTAAGGACACTGTAAGATTATCTGAAACCGTTTTACAACGCATCGGGAGGATGTAGCCATGAGAAAAATGGATCATGAGATTCATAAAACCATTCACTTCAAGGGCAAATTCAAACAGATTGCCGACGATAATAATATCAAGGAATCCACATTGTATCGATACGGATTACCAATTGAAAATAATGGACTTAATATCCCGCTGTCAAAGCTGCCCGGCATTATGAAAAGCGCCGGCTATTACGGCATTCTGCATTATATCGCGGCTCAGTGTAACAGACTTGTGGTTCACGTGCCCAGAACGCCGCGCTGCAAAATGGATGAGGGTGAAATCGTCCAGCATTATCAGCAAACATGCAACTATGCCATGGCTAAACTTATTGATTTCTTTAAAGCTCCGACCAAATCGATGTTTGATGCGGTCAGGCAGGCGCTGACTGAGGTGGCGTCGGAATCCTTCTCAATCAAAAAGCAGATCGAAAACTACTCTCAACTTGAATTCTCATTCTAGAGGTGTGTCACGATATGAATCAAACGACATTAGGTGTCTCAGGTGTCTCATCAGGGTGTGTCATCGCGCCAAATGATGGTAGAGGTGTGTCAGATTGTAACTTTATTGAAAACAAAGAACAAGAGTGGATTACTCCCGTTGAAGCCCGTAAATTGACCGGTCTTTCCCGCTCAACTATCCATCGGAGGTGTGTCACAGGCGAATTTGTGACACAAAAGACAATGATCCCTGGAGGCCTTGGACACCTTATATTAAAGTCGTCTTTACCGTTAATAAATAATGATTTAGCTGATACAAAAACAGCAGGTGTGTCACATACCGTGGCGGGATGGGACACCCAAAACGCGCCAAACGTCCCGCCACAACATAACATCAATAAAAAACAAACAGATAAATACGCAAAAACAACCTTGCAAAATGGTGAAAACGCGCCACAAAATGAGTGTAAAAGGACGGTAAAATATGATGACACGCCGGCAAAATGGCTGTCCAAGGACGATGTTTTGGCCATTACACAATGGTCTGAACGCACGTTTCAGCGCCGGTGCAGCGCCGGTGAAGTCTATGCTAAAATTGACGGCAACAGTTATATCGTGCATATTGATTCCCTTCCGGTTGATGCCCGCGCCGATTATTATTCGCGCCAGATCGATAACGCTGATCAAAAACAATACGCCAAGGAAGCCGAGCTGGAAATGCTGAATGCGGCGCCGGACTACAATCGCCGTCTGGCCTACAAATATTTGAGTCTGTTCCGGGCGGTCGAAGGACTCAAGGGCGCCGATCTGCATGAATTTATCAAAACCTGGAATGCCAAAAACACCATGCGCACATCGTACAACATGATCTTGACTAAAAAACGCGAGTACAAGGACAAAGGCATTATCGCGCTGCTCGGACGATGGGGCACGAACAAGGGCCGCACCACAGTTGAAGATGAATGTTTTGATTATTTCAAGCGGCATTACATGACCCAGGGCGCGGAAAAGGCGCACGTTGTCTGGAAAAAAACCAGAGGTTA
This sequence comes from uncultured Cytophagia bacterium, assembly GCA_964432185.1. GTDB lineage: Bacteria > Zhuqueibacterota > Zhuqueibacteria > Residuimicrobiales > Krinioviventaceae > Kriniovivens. Next base: position 15,973 of record CAYSNA010000051.1, on the reverse strand, counting down.
TGCCAAAACCGTGCTCGGCCTCGATATTGATGATTTCCCCTGCCCGCAAACATTTGTAAGGCGCTTGAATGTTGAGGTCGGCGAGTCTGCGGTTTATCTGGCGCGTTACGGCCAGCAGGCCTGGAACAGAAAGTTTGGCTATTACATTGATCGCGATATGAACATGAAGGCCGGAACGGTGTGGGTGAGTGATCATATGCAAGCCGACGCCATTGTGTTTGATGACGAAGTACCCATCGCCGCTCGTCGTCAATTGGCGCACCTCAACGGCAAACGCAGCGGCAAAAACCGCAAAACCGGACGCCCATGGATTACCGTCTGGCGAGATATGCGTACCGGCAAGTGGCTCGGCTGGTATATCCATATGGCGCCGCCGAATACCGACCACATTTTACAGGCCATGTACAATGCCATGACACGATACGGCATCCCAACGCACATCTACATCGATAACGGCAAAGATTATCGCGCCAAATACTTTACCGGCGGCCGGGAATACACTAAAAGGTTTACGCTCAATGTTGACGAGCCGAAAGTAACGGCCATGACCGCCATCCTCGGCATCATTGTCATCTTTGCCAAACCGTACGGCCCGCAAACCAAGCCGGTCGAGCGCGATTTCAAGAACGTGCACGCCTGGTACGAACGCGCCCTGCCCGGATACACCGGATCAACCACCAATCACCGGCCCGAGGATTTGGACAAGCAAATCAAAAAGGGCGAAATACTGGAGTTCCACGATTATGTGATTTTGGCCGAATTTTATATCGAAAACATCATCAACAAGACAAAATCAAAGGGCAAGCACTTGCAAAACCTGTCGCCGGACGAGGCATGGTCGCACATGTTTGAAGGCTTGCCGACAATCAACGCCGACGAATTAAAACTGTACTGTATGCGTCTCTCCTCCACGAGGAAAATCGGGCGGAGCGGTTGGAAGGATCCTGAAATCGGGTTGTATTATTACGCCGAATGGATGGTTGCCTATTTTGGCCAAAGCGTCTATGTGCGCCGCGATCCCAAACGATACCAAACCGCCTGGTTTTACAGCGCCGAGACTGACGAATTTCTCGGGCTGGCGCCGCTGCAAATGCGCACCCCGGCCGTGGCGATGAATGACATTGAACGCGAACGGGTGACGGCCGCCAACAAGGAAAAGGCCAGAGCGCAGCGCCTGATTAAAGATGCCGCCGGCGTCGGCGCGCCGGATGACGTGTATGAACAGGCCTTGCATTTTGCCGCCGGCCTGGAACAGACCGAAGAGGCGGACAATAACGCGCACAGCAACACGGTTCGGGTTACACCGGCCGCCGCCGCCATCGAAAAAGCTGAAGAAATGCGCAAAACCGGCACATGGGATACGCCTATTGCCCCATACGAGCCGGATGACGATAAACAGGATAAACCGAAACGTATCATAAGATTGTTTGACAACTGATTTGGAGGGCATATGCCGAAAGATGAAAATGATGTCTGGGTTCCGAATGAAGAGTACAGCCATAATTTTGACGCTGATCCAATAGATGACGGCTACACTCCGCCATCGGAAGATAACCTGATCAACGAGGCGTTAGACGCCGATCTTGACTATTAATCCACTATACATAAACCAAACTGGAGAAACACCAATGAGTGAACAGGAAAGACTGGAACGCGAAGAGCTGAGGCTGGTGGTGCTTGGCGATGTGCAGACGCGCGCGCAAAAAGTGGCATCCATTATCGACTATCATACGCGCATCCATGATATGGGCGCAATTGTCGAGTACGAAACCACAACGCTGGACGACGGCCGCATTGTCACCATCCCCATTATCGAGATTATCGACCTGAAACTGGCCAGAGATCCCGAAGAACGCCGCGACCTGCTGAAGAAACTAAAAGACGGCACGATTCAGCCGCTGCCGGTCGAAGAACCGCGCCCTGAACCGATACCAATTGAAAAAACCACATCCAAAAAAGAGATCAGATGACAGGCTGATCTGCGCATGGAGGAGAAAAATGCAAAAAAAACTATCAACCAAACCCGTTTGCCAAAATTGCGGCAAAATCAGCGAAAATCGCATTGGCGGCTTGTGCCCCTATTGTTATGAATCGCTGTTTCCCCCGCGTCAGGTGATCAATTTTACCGATCTGTTCACCCGGGACGTGTTGACCTTCCGGTACCTGCTCTGCCGCATGGTGCCGCCGAAAACACAACACAAAATCGTCGATCTCTATAACGATGAACTGCAGGAAGACTATCAACGCCGCCTTGCCGACGCCAAGGACGACTGGAACAAAATGGACTATGCCGAGGAGGATAATAATGATGACTGAACAGGACAATAAAATTGAGTACACCGAGTTTCAAGAGGCGGTTCGGCACGAGCTCAATGAGTATTTAAAAAGCTCTCAAACCACAATCTCGAAAATAGAACCCTACATCGCCAAATACAAAGCCAATACCATCGGCCAATTTTTGGCCGGAACCTATACCGGAAACGTGCAGAACGTCGCCGAAAAGGTTAAAGAGTTTTTGGAAAACGAATCCGAGCGCCGGTTAAATGTTGTTATTGATGATTTTTACGACGACACCATGCAGATATCATGGCGCGCGCGCGAAGTGCTGCGCTATTGCCATCTGCAGCGCAAACTCGGCGTCATTACCGGCAGGCCGCAGCTCGGCAAAACCGCCACGGCGCTGTGGTATAAACGCAAATATTCAAACGTCATTCTCATCCGCGCCGATGTCGGCTATACGCCGACAACGATCTACGAGGACATCTGCGAGCATCTCGGCTTGGAAGTGGACAAGATACAGGTCATGCGCAAAAAGATCGTCGATGTGATCACCAAGGAAAAAGTATTCATCATCGCCGACGAGGTTGAAAATATCCCGTTTCGCAGCCTGGATGCTTTGAGGATTTTGCGCGACAAGACGGATATCGGCATGGTCTGGCAGGGCCAGGAATGGTTCGGCGAACGCCTCGGCAGCGCCGATCAGCGCTACAAACAAATTGCCCGGCGCGTCGCCTATTACGCCAAACTGCACAAACATCTTACCGAGGACGACGTGCGCACCTTCCTGCTTCACATTTTTCCCAACACCGGCGATGTTGAAAAGTTTGCGCCGGTGTTCCATCAAAAATGTTACTGGTCGGTCGCGCGCGTCAAGGAAATGGCCGAGTTTTGCCTGCGTTTGATGCGCTCCGCCAAAGTCAACTCGCTGAATTATGACATCATTGAACAGGCGGAAGATCGTATGCTCAAGGAATTCGTCGAAGCCTACGAACCGCCGGACGAAGAATAGGAGATATTATGGGAGCCTTGTATTGGGGTGCCATCACCGCCATCGGGTTAATTATCGGCTTGTCGATTATCATCGTCGGCGGTCCGTGGCCGGTGCTTCCGGGCGCCATCGTCGTGAGCTGGGTTTTGGGCCTGGTTCTGTTTCCAAAGCATCTGCAACAGCGCAGCACCATGGAGCACAGCCATGATTATGATAATGATAATGATAGCGATGATCCTCTTTTTGTGTAGCTGCACCGGCGACAGCCTGCCGCAACCGGCGCTGCACCTCACACCGGCCGCGATGTTGTGCGCGGCCGGTATAACACTGAATCTGACAAGGATAGTAACGACATGGACAAAAAGATCGAAGCGCAGCAAATAGGCAAAATCAAGCAACTGCAAAAACTGCGCGGCATGGATGACGAGAGCTACCGTGACGCGCTGGCCGAATGGGGCGTAACAAGCTGCAAAGAGTTGAGCTATGCCCGCGCCAACAGCATCATCGCCTTGTGGCGTCAATTGGCTATAACCGAAGGCCGATATACACAGGCAAAACCGTCGCGTCCGTTAAAATACGGCGATCTGGACGGCCGCGGCCCGGACTGGCCGAGCGGTAAACAATTGCGTCTGCTAGATACCCTTTTCGGCCTGGTAAGCACCGAGCCGAACAAGGACGAGGCGTTTGCCTCGTTTTTGCTCAATCGGTTTGCCATCGCCGCGCCGACGCACATATTAAAGCGTGATGTACAGCGCATAAAAAAAGCATTGGACGAAATGAAAAGGCAACAAGATGAAAAAGAACGATCAGAAAAGCATCGTGCCGCCAAAGCGCAAAGAACAAATCGAACAGTACAAAAAACAGATTACCGAAAAACGCAGACAGCACGGTAAGTAGAGGGCCGGGCGCGTTGATGTAAGCGGGAATGAATACCGCCACGGGTAACATCAGGTTACACACCTGTCCGGAGGTTCGACTCCTCCACGCGCCGCATCGTTAACCATCAGGAGGTTGTATGATTACTAGAATCATCACCAAAAGCGCCGGTGAATGTTACTACTGCGGCAGCACCAATACGGTGCCCTATGCCGGCGGACGATACTGCCGCACCTGCGGCAAAACAAGCTGGTAACTAAAAACAACATGGAGGACACCATGCACGAAGCAACATTTAAAATAGCAAAACCGGACGATGTACCATGCGATCTTGGCGCCCGCATGACTTTGGGCGAATGGAAACAGGTGGCCAAAGCGCTGCGCACCGGATCGGTCAACAGCGCCAGTACCGAGTTTGTCAATGTGATTGATCAACTCGTTTCCCTGGCCGAAAAAGAATACAGTCAACACGGCCGCCCGTCCACCTTGAAACAGGCGGCATAGGAGGAACAATGTTAAAACAAAAACCAACCCACCTCGTCGGACCGGACGGCAATGAAGTGCCGATCAAAATGATTAAACCGGACAAGGTGGCCGAACATGATTTGACGACCCTTATCATCGGCGATATCGTCGGCGAATCGGATCGTTTGGATAAACTGCGCGATAAAATTTGGAAACGCATCGAAACCTATCAGCGCAAAAAAGCCAAACAAAAAGGCTATAATTACAACCCGGCGCTCGGCATTACGTTGACCAGTTACGATCAGTTATCCCGAGTGGTGGTGCAGCGCAAAAGTATCGAAAAACCGAACGACAACCTGGCAGCGGCCAAAGAGTTTGCCAAAAAGTGCATCTGGCGCTGGAGCAAGAAAAACAGCGACGGATTCCTCAAGGAAGTGGTGGACAAAACATTCAACATTTCCAAAAAAGGCTTTATCGATGTTAAAATGTTGCGCCGCTTGCAAGAGATCGAATTTAACGACCGCGATTGGAAACGATTCAAGGAGATGATCAACGAGTCCATCGACGTGGTCGAAACGCGCCGCTATATTATGTTTCAAGTCCGTGAGTCCATCGATTCGGACTGGCAGACGATAAAATTGACGTTTCGGGCGTAATACCGGCACGACGCGCAGCTCGTCGGCGAGAGCAGTGCCCTGATAAGGTACAGGTCGGCGGTTCGACTCCGCCCGCGTCGTCAGTCTCACAAACAAGAGGATCATACGCATGGATTTCGAGGAACACATCACAATTGACGACATGCCGAACGACGATTGTCGGGAAATTTACAAGGCGTTCGGCAAGGCCGTCGCCATCGGTCTGCTGAACCTGTTCGCCGGCAATGCGGCTGTCTATTTTCCCAAAAACTGGCAGAGCAAAGTAAAAATGCGCCTGGTGCTGGATAATCCGGACAATCTGGATGCCGGCCAAATGGCGCGGGCTTATGATATGAGCATTGCGCAGATCTATAAAATACTGAATCAACGCCATAAACGCGAAAAACAAATGGACTTGCTGGAGGAGGAAAAATGACTATTGCCGTTCGAAACGACATTATCGTCACGCGCGTGCGCGCCGGTGATGATCGAAAAAAGATTGCCGCGGACATGGGCGTCGGTTTGCCGACGATCAGCCGGGTGATGAAATGCTGGACCGTGCTGCAGGATGATGTGGCGAGCAAGCGCGAAACCGAGCGCATCCGCCGGATGAATTCGCATCCGTGCGGCATTGCCAAAGCCGATTGGTCGATGTGCTACGGCCACGGCTGTCGAATTGATAATAAACGTAAATGCAACGCATATATTAATCCACAGAGGCGATCCATGCAGATCCTTGAAACCGAATGCACCGTGTGCGGTGAAGAACACAACATTAACGACGAACGCCTGTTCCGTCTGGGCGACAGCCTGCTGGCCGATTGTCCCAAATGCGGCACGCGAACCGAGCACTGGATTTTTAACATTTTGACGGACCTTGATGACAAGGCGGCAGCGTAAATGGGTGTCTATCCGACCCTGCAAAGCTATTTTAAAAGCCTGTTCAAGGCCGATTGCAGCACCTATGAGGTCAACTTTTGGTGGTACGGCATCGCCAAAGGCTTTAGATCGGAGACCGAGGCAAACCTGAAACGGCTGGCGCATCGTCAGCGCATAACGCGCGAAATTGCCCCATGGGATGTGGTGATCCGGCTGGCGATCAAGTACACCTGGATACAGTTAAAGGAAAAAGGCCTGCGTTTTGACGGCGGTTATACGCCGGCCAAGTGCAAACGGTTTATCAGCGGTTTGCTGTGGAGCCAGGTCACTTTGGTGCGTCCGGTCAAATTAAAGGATGGCCGACAGTTTAACGTCCAGACTTTCTGGAGCTGGGCGGCGGAAAACAAGGGGGCGTTTGCTCCGATTGGCAGTGACAGCGCCCCGCGATCATTGACCAGCCTGTTTCAGGAAATCCAGCGCCGCGCTGGGGAAAAGTAATATTTGGTAACGAAATCAATTTCGTTACCAAAGTCAGAAAACCAATAGAAACAAAAGGATGGTCGTAAAATGACAAAAGAATGTGAACAAAAAGTTTTTAACGCTTTTGCCGATTGCAACGATTTATTGCTACAAGATGACATTGAAAATTTTGCCGCCGGAATTTAATTAACATCATGGAAAGATTATGGAAAACAAGATATATTTTAATCAAAATCTAAAATTGATGCGAAAAGCCTATAAATTAACGTTGCGAGAGCTATCCCAGCGCACCGGTGTTTCAGATGCCTACTTGTCACAAATTGAAAATAGTAAACGGGACGGCGTAACGGTTAGAACTGCCGTTATGGTTTGCGATTATTTCCAGATTGAGTTTAGAGATTTTGTATTTAGAGAAATTAAAGAAGTAACGACAGAAATAAAGCATTCTGTAATCTGGAACGACAACGCATAACAATTAAATCACCCGCCGCACACGCTACGGGTAAAATGGAGGACAAAATGAAAAAGCAAATTAAACAACGAACGAGACTTGCCGCGTTAGCGGTCGGGTGCATTTTGGTGTTAGCATTTTTTGCAAACCCAAAGCTAAAGCAATTGAATGAGAAGGAATTTGAGTTGGAGCCTTTTAACTATAGGCTTGTGCGAAACGACCACGAAAACATTGATGGAATACGAATGACATCCATTAGCATGGTGTCGGTTGATCGAGTTGAAATACCGAACTACCTTGAAAGTCATGGATGCACAATTCATCATTGTGATTGGTCGAGTATCATTTTTACAACTAAAGAAGATCGCGTTGATTTCTTAAAAAAACATGCTTCAAAGTTAAGGCGAATCTCGAAAAGATTGTAATGCTAACAGCCTTTTCAGCCGCGCCCGCTTATTTTGAATGTGGCTGACAGGTGAATAGATAGTAAACTAAAAACAACAAACAGCATGACCGGCGATAAGGCGTCGGCTGCAAAAGTTTGTTATACGTTGGAGGAAAAATGAGCGCTGCAATGGAAATATTGAACGATCAACTTGGAAATGATTATTTGCAAAACGATTTAAAAAATAAAGCGTGCGATTGTCATTCATATAACGCTGATATTGGAACTGTTCGAGAGATTGTTTTAAATCCGAAAGACTATTTTGATACTGAAACAGATAAAACTGTTTGCATCGATGCTTGCATCGCCCCACAAATCAAGGCATTGTGGAAAGCTGGAGTTTGGACTGTAGGCTCGTGTTGCGGACACGGCGGAAAGTTTTCTCCTAAACCAGAAGTAATTATTGCCGATAACGAAAACTCAATAAAAGCACATAAAATATTAAAAGAATGTGACAAAAACAGAGATTGGAACGTGTTGCAATGGCAACTCAATCGTACTGACCCAGTTTGTGGTAATTTGCAAAATTTATTAGTTGAATGCCTTGTTAAGTTTAAGGATTACGAGTCTCATGGATACAAAGGAAATCCTGTTAACTTGATTGAAAGAATTAAAAAAATTATTGGAGATTAGTATGCGAGAATTTTTAATCACTAAATTTGTCTGTGCCGAATGTGGCAAAAATCTTAAAATTACATACGAAGTGCCGAAAAGCGCCGGACAATATGCAGATGGTCAGCCAACTGGAGCAGATATGGTTGAGCAAGTCGTTGCGATTGAGCCGTGTGATTGTGTCACTCTAAAGCTGGAAAAATATAGAGGCGCGGTAAAAACATTGCTTGATGTATAACACCCATTTACCCAGACCGTGCAAGCTCTGAAAGAAAAACCATGTACCGTAAAACATTAAAATATCACCAGCGCGTGGAAAACCAAAAACGCAAACACCGCGCCAGCGATCCACTTGACCGCCCCATGGATGTGCCGGAGCTGCGCCGCATCCTGCTGGTCATTGACTTTGATTTCGGCATCACCTCGCATGTGTTTAAACTGTATAAAACAAACAGGATCGACTCGTACCGCGTGGAGGTGGACGATCAGCCGTGGAAAAGCTCCATCGGCTGGGCGCGCGTGCTGGAGCGCGTGCGCAAAGCCTTGCCGCGCGTATTAAGTAACAGAAATCTATAACCAACAAAGGAAAAGCACCATGAAAAAACTAATCGTCACCCTGCTCGTCGCGCTCGCCTTTGCCGCGTGCGACAAAACGCCGAACGCGCCGTCCGAGCTGCGCGTGCTACGCCTGACTCATGCCGTTGTCGAAATCGAATGGCGCGATAATTCGAACGATGAATCCTATTTCATCATCATTCGAAACCATAACCAGCTCGACCGCACCACGCGCAATTTTTACGCCGATACCACCGTCCAGCCCGATACCGATTACCGCTATACCGTCCGCGCCGTCAACCGCTACGGCTTGAGCGATTCGGCGCCGCTTGAACTGCGCACCCCGGCCAAACCGCAACCACCGGCCGCGCCCGATTCGCTGATCGCGATTCGCGATTTTACCGCTGTTACCCTCACCTGGCGCGATAACGCCGACAATGAATCCGAATACATGCTGACCATCGACGGCGACTGGACGTTCCCTGTTTCCGCCAACGCCACAAATTACACCCACACCAACCTTGCGCCAAACTCAACGCATCACTACGTCATCTGGGCGCGCAACGGTTTCGGCGCCAGCGACAGCCTCATGGCAACCGTCACCACCCGCGGCGCCTTTGCCGCATACTGGAATCCCGCGCTGGATCGCACCACGATCGCCGGTCAGATCGTGCCGAACGGCAACGCCGCCGGATACGAACTGTTCATCACCTGCAACGATTCATCCTGGCTGGCCTATGCCGGACAAGATACGTTCTGCCGGTTCGTCGCGCCCGGCCCGTTCTGCTCTACCGTGCGGGCGTATGATCATTATAATAATGTCAGCCAACATTCTGAACAGGTTTGCAAATGAAAATAGTCTGTCGCCCCGGCACGGTTAGACCGTATCCGAAAATTGAGCCGTACACTTTTGCCTCGCTGGTCACGCTGATCAAATCGTTCAACCTGTCTCGTCACGACTGGATTTTGACCGATGCGGAGGATCACACAATTTATCAGCATTGGCAAAAACTGTTCGACGAGGCCGAATCCGCGCGCATCGTTGCCGAGCTGCGACAGGTCTTTAAGGATTTTGATATGACGATACAATTCCGACAGTTCACCAAAACCGAACTCGACCGCGCCAGAACGCAACTGGAAATCGAGTTTTACGAAGGGCTGCTGCGTTACGCCAATTTCAGCATCCCGCGCGCTGCCGCGCAGTCCGGCAAAACCGCCACGGCGCTTAAACGCCTGGGCATCTTTGACCAATACAAGGAGATTATTGATGGAAAAGATAAAAAAGATCATGATTATGCTGTTGACTCTCACGAGTCTTATTATCTCGGCCGAGATAGTTGACCCGCTCGCCGGTTCATCCACCGGCATCGTCAAGGGCGGCAAATTCACCCCGGACGGCTGGCTCACGACCACGGTGAACGACGCCATCGAATGGCAGATCCCCACCGCCGCCAACGGCACGGTGTCGTTCGATGTGTCCGGCCTGTGCGCCAGTAATTCGGTTTTTCCGAACGTCTCGGATAACGGCGATGAAAATATGCACTACACTCTATTTAACATGTACGACCGCGATCCGCAGGATGCCTGGTATGGCCAGTGGATGCCGGAGGCGCAGGTAAAGCAATGGCATAATCCATACAAGGCCGTCTGTCACCTTTTTGGCTACGTCTCCGGCGATGTATGGAAATGGGGTCACGGCCGTTTTCGCCTCAATGTCAGCGCCTTCAGCGGTGGTTATGATGACGATCCGCACGCCTTTGAAGTTGAATACGGCCCGATGAACTGGCAGCGCGACAAAACCTATCATGTCGATCTGCAATGGGGCAACGGGGTAATGACCTATTCCATTGACGGCGTGCAACTGGTTCAATGCGATTATTCCACCTTTGGCGCCGAATACGCGCCGCCGTTCCACGCCCTGCGTTTGGGATCGTGCCTCGGCTGCAAAGGCATGGGCAAAGGTTTCGGCCAGGTTCCGGTCGGTATTACCTTTAGTAATTTTATATTCGATCGCATAGAGGATGAAACGTCCCCAAAACTGGTACGGTTTTCACCATCCGGTGAAAAGGCCGCCTTGGATGAATACATCGTCGCCGTGTATGACGAGGCGATCAAAGAGTTTACCCCATCCATCCACCCGACTGTTGCCGGTGAGTTTCGGCTTGTCGGCAACAGTATTGTGTTCGAGGCGGATGACTTGATGCATCCGTTTACCCGGTACACGATTCGGCTGGATAACGTAGCCGACGCCGCCGGCAATGTTGCGGATCCTGTTGAGATGACATTTGAGACCTTTGGCCACTACACGCCGACCGTTCAAAAATACGGCATCTTTGAATATGTGTCGACGATTCGCCCGGAACCGGTCACGTTTCACGGGCCGACCAGATCAATCACCATCCAGCCCTTTGACGACGGCAACTGGTGGAAAATCCGTATGGCGCCGACCGAGCCCGGCACGTGGACGTTTGAACTATCCGGAAAAACCGAACAGTTCGAATGCACCCCGTCGAATCTGTATCACATCAGCCGATCCGCCGATAACCCCTACACCTTTGAAACAACATCCGGAGATCCGTGGGCATGGAAGGGCGAGACCTCGTGGCGGGCGTTTACCAATCTGTTGCCGTTAGAATCGCGCTACAAAGAGTATATCGATCTGCGCTTTCAACAGGGTTACACCTGCGTTCAAAGCATTGTTGTGAGCTATATTAACGGCGATGCCTTTTGGGCCAACGAGGGCGGCACGGCGTTTGAATTGACCGGCAGCGGCAAAAATTATGACAAACCGAATCCGCATTATTACCGCTGGATTGACCGCCGCATCGAATACGCCAATGCCAAAGGCATCACGCCGGTGATCTTTATCACCTGGGCGCAGGAATTCGTCAAATTTACGGATGAGCAGTTTTTAAGTTTTACTGAACAACTGGCCGCGCGCTGGAGCGCCTATAACATCATCTGGTGTTTGAGCGGCGAGTATAACGAGGTTTATTCGGAAAACAACCTCAGCCCGGAGGTGTGGAAAAACATCGGTTCTTTTTTGTATAACGCAGATCCTTACAAACACCTGATTTCCCTGCATCCCTCCGGACGCGGTTCGTCGCGCGAGTTTGCCGGGCAGCCGTGGTTCGGCTTTATCATGCAGCAGTGGCCGATCAACTATTCGCAGCACATCACCGAGGATCGCCAGTACAACCTGCCCGTGGTCAATGCCGAATATGCCTATGCCGACTATCACGATAACGACGACGTGCGCACCGGCGCCTGGGATATCTTTACCGCGGGCGGCTTTTATACCGCCGGATTCTTTCACACCTTTGCGCCGGATAAAGGCGGTTATGATCTTGACGCCAATAAAGCCGAACAACAGGCGTTAAAAATTACCAATGAATTTATCGACAGCATCCCCTGGTGGACCATGCGGCCCGATCTTACGGTCAATAAGGTGCAGCGACTGTCAAATGGAACCGAAACCGTGCTCTGGTACAAAAACGGCAGCGACGGCGCCCTGCCCATTGGCGACGTGATCTACATTGATACCAAAACCGGCGAACCGGCCAATACCGCAGCCGAGCACATTATGTATGCCTTTCCAAAGGATGATGTGCCGCCGGATGCGGTTCAGAATTTGTGGCTCGAGGAGTAAGCATTTTCTCCAGTAGGTATAAAAAAGTTGTATCTGCTGGAGATTCTGTTCTTTGAAATAGTTTATTTACGTTTTATGACATGACCGGAAATTTTAATACCCGGTACATAAACCTGCCCATTTTTGCCGGCATTAATGTTTTTTTCGACATCCTGAAAATCCAAACTCATGACGCCATCGCCGCCCATATCTTTGGCGATCTTGTACATCTCGGCCAGGGCAAGATCAACGGACGGGCTTGTTTTGTGCCATGTTTTAATCATTCCACCGTATTTGTCTTTTGATGTTTTGAATGTGGCTTCCCCAAAAGACTCAACACTGATAATGCCGAGTGATTCATAGTCGTGATTGTATTTTTCCGGCGAGAACCAAAAATCTCTTTTGGCGTATTCAATAAAATCCAGGCCACGCACAGAGATAACCGGTTCAACATGAGAAATAGTTGTGGTACCACATGAAATAAAAACAACAACCAAAAACAACAAAGCAAAACGTTTCATAACTACCCCTTTCAAAATTGTGGTTTGTGAATGATAACAACAATACACATAAAATGCAATATATTCAATTTACATTTAGTTTAGTATTTTTTTCTTGACTTTGACACACCGCCTGCGTATAATGAATTGTTCATTCACAGGCGGCATACCGATCCGTAATTCGGATTTTTTATGCCCATTTGTTTAAGATGGCTCAGTCTCCAGTTGCGGCGACGCGCTGGGCTTCCCTGTGAAGTGAACAAGACTGAGCCTTTTTTGTTCAATCACAGGAGGATTTATGTTACCACAACTTAAATCTGATGAATTCATCCAAGAAAATGGACACTTTTGGATGACTGCCGAAAGTCTTGGTTTTAAACTAGGATTTTCAGAACCCAGAAAAGCAGTGTTAAAGATTTATGAACGGAACACTGATGAGCTTGAACCTTTCAAAACCGTCGTCAATTTGACGACGGTAAAAGGACAAAGAGATACGACAGCATTTGACGAGCAGGGCTGTTACATCATTGCCATGCTGGCCAAGACCGAGCAGGCGAAAGAGTTTCGCCGGGCGCTGGCGTTGTTTCTCAAAACCATGCGTCAGCAGCAGTTGTCCTTTTTTGACATGCAGGACGAATACGACGCGCTGCGGCAAAAGCTGGCGAAAACCAAACTGGAGGAATGGAAAACCCGGCGCGGCCTGTCCAACAGCCAATTTAAACGTTTAATTGAGCTTAAAGACGCGCTGACCATTCCGGAGCTGGCAAAATTGTTTGACATTGGAACAAATGCGCTCTATACGGTGTATAAGCTGCATCGCCATGCCAATGGGGATTTCTCAAACACACAACCACTACAACTACAATCTGCGCAGGGAGGTCAATCATGGATGAGCAACTGATGTTCGATCTGGTTATTTTGGGCGTGGTTTATCTGTTGACCGAGGTTCATCACGACGAAAATGCCGCCAGAGGTTTGATGTTGAGTTATTCCAGAATGAAAGAGGCGATAAACAGGGATAGAGAGGTTCAGCCGTAACCAAACCCTGTTCGGGTTAAAAACCCGGACAGGGTTTTTTATTAATCCACATCGATAAAACTGTTAATCGTGTCCAGAATATCATCGAGCGCCTGATCGTCCAATACCATAATAGGTCTGGCCGGCAGTATGGTGGTATGTGCACCAATGGTGCGGCCGCCGGTGCTGTTTTCGTATTTGGCAAATTTGGTGCCTTTGGTAAACTGCGAGCGCGCCGGATGGTTGATGGTGGCGCCGAAATGATGCCAGGCGGCTTTTATATCCGCCGCCACTACGCGCGCCTCCTCCTCGTCCGAGTCCGGCATAATACTGCGCACCATTTGTCCGGACTGCTGCAGGATGGGGTGGGCCATTTTACCGGCGCCGTAGCGCCGCGCGCGCTGCTGTTGCGTACTTTTGGCCAGCGGCGCCCAGGCGCCGTGTCCTTCGGTTTCGATCTGCTGCTCAATCGCCACGTGCATATCGTTGGCCACCGCCGCCATCACGGGCGCCGTATCCTCCAGGCTGTCGGCCAGCTTTTTCAGCGATTCGTTTACGGTCTTGTTGTCAATGGTCAGGGCTATGGTTTGCATAAAGTATAATATCTGTACCTATAGTATAGTTTTGGATTTAAAAGTAAACTAAAAGGCTGTAAGCTTTAAGCTATAGGCTTAAAGCTTACAGCTTACGGCTTATAGCTTTCATTTTTGAATTGCTTTACCAGGTCTTTGTCGTACCGTTTCAAATCCACAGTCCAGTCCTGCTTGCCGATATTATAGCTCCACGCCGGATCGGTTGAGACTTTTAGGCCGTTAACGCTAAACCAGCCGGTTTTGGTTTGGCGGCCGGTTTCCGGATCGATAAAGCGGTCGGTGCCGAAGTTGTGCGGGCCGGTCTGTTCGAGTTTGAGTTCCAGGCGCTTGAACTGCTTTTCGCTCAAGGTGCGCACGCGGCAGCGGCAGCCCCAGCCGTTGGGCGGGTAAAAGTAATCCCAAAACGGATCGTCATACATCCACACTTTTTCGTGCAGCGCCGCATGTTCGTCGCGCGTATGATCATCGAGAATGGCGATGTATTGCCAGTACGGGTGCGTGCGCGCCGCCTTGCGCTGGGCGCGATAGCGGCCCATGCTGTAGGCCGAATTGATATTGGTGTTGTAGATGGTCTGCAAGCGCCACGGCGATCCGAGCTGCACGGTTTCATCCGGATCAATGCCCGCGGCGGGATCAAAGCCCGGCACATCGGCCGCGCGTACTCGACCCCACCAGCCGGACCGTTTTAACTTGTATTCGAGATTGCGGCGGAACTGCTCAAAGGTTTCGCCGTTTTTAACCGCATTGTCAACCTCGGCGCGGATATCCTGAAGGATATCGAGCTTCATCACCTTGGCCACGGTAAAGCTGCGGCCGTGTTCGGCCTGCCAGAGCTCCTGCCAGTTCCAGCTCATGTCGTAGCCTTTGGCTTCGAACCAGCTTGTAATCTCCTCGGGCGTTTTGCCGAGGAACATTGTGGGCGGGGTTATGGGCATTAGCTAATATCCCGTGTAGCGTGCGCTTTAATATTTAGATGCCCGCCTTTGACGTATTGCCAATCGCCGGAGACTTTCTTTTTAATATCCCAGACACAGCCTTTATAGGTGCTCAATTCCGCAATGGCGTGGTCTTTGATGTTGATGGACGCGATATAGCCCGAGCCGGATACTGTGCCGTCCGAGCTGGTGCATGTGGTTTTATTCAGGCGCACCAGGCCATCCACGGAATGCACGCGAATAAGGGCGTCGTCATCACTGGCGTCCGAGTTTTCTTTTACACTAAATATGATGGCGTCGGCATCGTCCAGAGAGATGTTGCAAGTAATCGAGTCGATAAACGCCGCATATTGATATATTACCAACTCCTCGCTATCACCAACAAGGTCAACGGCTGTGTTTGAAAGCATATTGATGAGTGTTAACTGATTTGCCTCTGTGGCATCGCCTCCCTCAATCGTACCGCTTGGCGCCTGTTCCAGCGCATTGGTGGTAAAGCGATAGGTTCCGGCGTCATCCTCAAGCGTGTCGTCCAACTTGTCTGTCACGGTTTTGATCGCGGCAACCTCAGTATCCACGTAATCATCAACCGCGTCAATCTTGGCATCGGTGGTGGCGTGTGCCGATGTGATGG
>CAYSNA010000050.1:0-18494 GCA_964432185.1 uncultured Cytophagia bacterium | reverse complement strand
TGATATGATTTTCATCGACGGCGCCGAGAGACCGACGCTTCACGGCACGGGCACGGAAGATTATTTTAATACTTCCTGGTGTCCCAATACAATTTTCACTCATCCCTATTACGGCTACGCGCGGGTGAACGATAACATCGGCTGGATGGGCCGCACGCATGTTTACCGTTTCCACATTGCCGATCCAATTTATTTTGATGAATCGATTCGTGTCACCATCGAGCACGGCCATAACAATTGTTTGACGCTCGATCTCGCCAGCGTCGCCTATTGGTATCAACAGCCGCCGTTGACAAAGCTGGCGCCGATCCCCGGGAAAAAGGATCGACAACTCAAGGGCTTCAATGATGTCTGGCAAATTCACCAATGGCGCAACGAATGGCGCAAAGCCAAAGGCAGCGGAACACAATTATGGGGCGACGAATAAAAGGAGATCAGTATGTCGTCAACGTCGAGAAGAGTTTTTTTAAAAACCTGCGGCGCCGCGGTCTGCGCGGCGCCAACCATCATTCCTGCCTCCGCTTTTGGACGAACCGGCACGCCGCCGAGTGATCGCGTCACGCTCGGCCATATTGGCGTCGGCGGCCGCGGCAGCGATCTGCTGAACAGCTTTTTGCAGGTCGATGGCCAACAGAGCATTGCCGTGTGCGATCCGTTCACTCACAAACGCCAGGAACGCGCCGCGCAGATTGACGCCTTTTATGCCGATAAATTCGGCCGCCCGGCCAATAAAAACTGCGCTCAGTACAAAGATTTTCGCGAGTTATTGACCAGAGAGGATATCGACGCAGTCGTCATTGCCACCCCGGACCACTGGCACGTGCCCATCGGTATTGCCGCGGTGAATGCCGGCAAGGATGTTTATATCGAGAAACCGCTCGGCATCAGCATCCGGGAAAACCAGGCCATGCGTGACGCGGTTTATCGAACCGGACAGATTTTTCAATACGGCACGCAGCAGCGATCGTGGCAACAGTTCCGCTTTGCCTGCGAGCTGGTACGCAACGGTTATCTCGGCAACCTTCACACCATCCACGCGTGGTGCACATACATCTCCAGTCAGGAGCAGGATTTTAGCCTTCCAGTCGTTGGTTCGCAGCAACCGATCCCCATACCGGACGGCTTTGATTACGATCTCTGGCTCGGCCCGGCAGCCTATTCACCCTATACCGCTGACCGTTGCACAAGCCTCGGCACCTACCATCACGCGGACAACAGCCTCGGTTTTATTGCCGGCTGGGGTGCGCATCCGCTGGACATTGCGCAATGGGGCAACCAAACGGATGACGCTGCGCCGATTTTGTATGAGGGCAAGGGTGAAATCAATAAAGGCATGTTCGAAACGGTGCGCTGGTGGGATTTTATCTGCACCTATGAAAACGGCGTCAAGATGCGCTTTGCCAACACGGACAGTTTTTTACCGACGCTCAAGGAGTATCATCCAAATCCGAGCGATCACGGCACGACTTTTATCGGCGATGCTGGCTGGGTGAGCGTCGACCGTAACGGCATTTTTGCGGAACCTGCAACGCTGCTCGACATCATATTAAAACCGAGCGACGAGCATCTTCTCGAACGCAACAATCATTATGAACATTTTGTCGAATGTCTGCGTACGCGACGCACCAGCATCAGCCCGATCAACACGGCGGTGCAGTCGGATATTATTAGTCATTTATGCGATATATCGATTCGCGTCAATCGGCCCATCACATGGGACCCAAAAACCGAAACGATTGTCGGGGATGCGGAAGCGGCAAGGTTGACAAAAAGAGCACTGCGTAGTCCGTGGTCGTTGTAGGATGAGGCAGAATTGATTTGTTGAAATTCTAAACGTGAAAAAAATGTAGCCACGGAAGCTCGGAGGACACGGCACAGCCAGAGGCCGCGACCAAACCGCAAAGATCGTCCAGGATAAATATCCTGGACGAAAGATGCTCTGGGACATTTGTCCCGATCGGACGAATGTCCGACATCATTTCCCGTCCGGCATGGATATGCCGGACGATCTTTGGTTTTAGCTTAAAAAAAACACAATGTTTCAGGGGTGTTTCAGAGTTTTATTTTCCAAAACGTTACAAAAAAATATGGGATAACATATTTATCAATTTTGAAAAGTATTATATTAACAAGCAATTGGTTCTTTGCGAGCTCAGTGCCTCAGCGGCAGAATTTGTGAATTCTACCTGTAAACTTTTTATCAATGTGATAGTGCCCAAAATGAGATAAAAGAATCGTGATCCATCCAACATTTACCAGACAAACGGCATCTGAAAAACACAAAAATAACCAAACACCAAAAACGCGATGATCAGACCGACGGCAAAAATCCAGTGCGGTTTGAGGATGGTGCCGGCATCTTTGGACAGCATTTTCGGCATAACCACGTAGAGTCCGAGCAGCACCCAGAGCGCCTGAAACGGCGTCAACAGCAGGCCATCCAGAATGGCGGAGAGTTTGACCAGAAAAATCGGTTTGAGCCCGAATGTGTAGACGATAACCATATTGGTGACAAAAAAGTAGCCGAGGAATAGCCGGAACTGCCATTTCCATTCCAGCTTTGTATTAAATGACGGGAAGCAGATTCGAAAGGTATCTGCAAGCAATCTCGGCCAACCGGCGAGCTGTCCAATTTGAGTGCCGATCAGCGCGCTCGCGCCGGCAATCATAAACAGGATGCCGCCAAAGTTGCCCCATCGATTTGAAAAGATGGTCGCCAGCGTGGTGGCCACTTCGGAGCCTTCCGGCGCCAGTTTATTCGGTCCCAGAATTCCCGCGCCGGCAATCAAAAATCCAACCGTCGTCACAACACCTATAACCATGGCAAGCGTCGCATCCGTATAAACAACACGACACCAGCCTTTCAGTTTTGTCGCGATCGAAGCGGTCATAGTTTTCAGCATCTTTTCATCAGCCGGCTTGCCATAACCGCGTCCGGCTGACGCGCCGTAATCCGCGCCAATCACCCAATACGTATACCACACCTGACTGGCAAAACCGCCGGCAGCCCAACCGAGCAGCGGCAGAATTTCCCGCCAGGGATTGTCCTCTACGCTATCCAGGGCCAACGCCCACTCGGGGACACTCGGCACCTTGAATAAAAAACCGCTTAAAAAGGTATGCGCATCCGGAAATACTCTGGAAGCGACATACAACACGCCAAGCACCACGATGAGCACAAAAAAGCTCATGATGATTTTCAAAATATTAAAGACATTGGTCCAGACAACAAACAGCGCAAAAATGGTCACCAGCCACCCGGACAGCATGGGCGACAATCCCGTGAGGCTGTGGATAAAAATACCGGCGGCGGTCGCGAGCGAGCCGATGGAAATGGTGCCGGCGACAAATTGCGCCACCAGCGTCAACCACACGCCCCAGTTTTTCGGTCCGGGGACGCGCGAAATCATGTCGATCATGCCTTCGCCCGTACACACCGTATAACGCGCGCCGGCCATGCCGATCCAAAATTTGAGAAAAATACCGACGACAATCGCCCACAGCACCGTTGGCCCCAAAATCGCGCCGACGCGCGTGGACAGAATCACTTCGCCCGAGCCGATAAATTCAGCAGCCCAGATAAACGACGGCCCGACAATCGCCAAGATAGCGAGTCCTGTGGGCGGCGATTTGATCAGGTTCTTTTGTTCCATAAACACGTTCTCCGGTTCCATTGTCGTGGGGGATTAAAATTTCGGCAGCATGGTGATTCTGGCCGTGAGACCGAGGGCGATCATCAGAATAAAAAGAAGCGTGAACACCCAGGCGTAAAATTTCAGCGTGTTGGGCTTGCGAGTCAGAATCGGCACGTATTTGGTACCAACAACAAGCACGGCCGGAAAAATACTGAGGAGGTGGTGCATTTGGGAGACAAATTTGCCGAGAGAGATGTTCAAAACAAGACCGGCAATATAAACGAAAAGGAGCGAATAACGCGCCACGTGCACCAGGATTTGGTCGAGCTTTGAAACCTCGTCGGTTTTGGAACGAAAAAATCGGATGGCGAGAAAAAGGTAGAGCGCCATCAGAAGAAGGGTCAAAAATTTATGGGCAGGAGCGGCAAAATCTAGCATAATAATCTCTGATGTGTTGTGTTATGGATTTGTGCTGCAAGTGTAGGAATTAATTAAAAAAGAAGCAACGACTAAAGTAGGCATTTTTTCTCAGGACCCATTCCAGCCGTTGACAGAAAAAAATTAAACCGCCGGGCACGTAAAGCTCGCGACGGAATACCGGAACGCTAATACTCTGCGTTGCCCAGCGCGTTCTGTGGTATATTTGAAAACGACCTCCCTACGATATCTATATCCGCGGGCGAAATCCTTCACCCAGCACTTCATGCACATTTTCCACAATGACAAAAGCGTTCGGATCAATTTCTTTGACCTTGCCGATAAGCTTGGCGACTTCATGCCGGCCGAGAACGGTATAGAGAATTTGGCGATCCTGTTTGAGATAGAGTCCGCGGCCATGATACGCGGTTCCGCCGCGGCTCAAATTGTTGAGAATAAAATCGGCAATCTCGTCCGGTTTTTGCGAGATGATCGTGGCCGAACGCGCATAATCAAAGCCGTCAATAATCACGTCGACAATTCGGCTGGAGACAAACAGCAGCACAAAGGCGTAAAGCGTCAATGTCAACGCCGGGCGATCAACGGATAATCCTTTCAGATGAATGACAATACCCGCCAGCGCGATGACAAGAAAATCAACGATCATAAAAGTTTGCCCCGGTTTGATGCCGAACCGTTTGTTGGCCACGGCTGCCACAACATCGGACCCGGCGGTGGTGCCGCGGGCTTTAAAAATGATGCCGAGGCCAAATCCCAGCAAAACGCCGCCGCAGAGGACATTTAGCAAAAAATCATTTTGCAGTAGATTGATCACAGCCGAATCGTCGTTTAGCGGGATACCGCCGATGATCGGCAGGTCGCCGCGAAAAAAATCGACAAAAAACGAACTCATGCTGAAACCAATAAACGTGCGCGGACCAAACTGCTTGCCGAGTTCCTTTACGCCCCAAATAAAAAGCGGGATATTGAACACCCACATCATAATGCCGACAGGAATTTTGCCGCCGCTGAGATAGTGGATGGTCATCGACAAACCGCTGACGCCTCCGGGCACAACTTTGGCGTCGATGAGAAAAGCTCCAATACCCAGCCCCATAATGGCTGAGCCGATGATAATGAATGCGACGTCCCGCCAAAATCCCTTTTCATTTATGCCGAAAAACTCTTTAATTTTTTTCACTGAAATTTTTCCCAAATTATCCTGCCATCCGCTCCTGCACGAGTTGTTCTCTCGTTCGCTCCAGCAGCGTTTTGCTCTTTTGAATCGCCTGCATTTCCGTGTCGCGCGGGCTGCCGGACTCGATCCCGACATAACCTCGATACCCGGCGTCGACCACAATCCGCATCATGCGCAGATAATCCGTGCGGATGTCATTGCCGTTGGCGTCAAACTCGCCGGTTTTGGCGCTGACCGCTTTGGCAAACGGCATCAGCTCGGCAACGCCCTGATAACGATCGTACCATTCATCGTTAGCGAGTTGAAAATTGCCGAAATCCGGCAGCGTTCCAAGACGCAGATGATTCACCTTTTTCATCACACCAACAAGCCATTGACCATTGGACGAGAGTCCGCCGTGGTTTTCAACGAGGACATTGATCTTGTAATCCTCAGCATAGTCGCACAACCGGCGCAGGCCATCCGCGACAAGATTTTGCTGCTCCTCAAAAGAACCCTGGCTATAGGCATTGACGCGAATCGAATGACAGCCAAGAAATTTCGCCGCCTGAATCCATTTGTAATGATTTTCCACTGTGTGTTGGCGGGCGGTCTCGTCGGGATCACCCAGCGCGCCCTCATTATCGCACATGATCAGCAGACTTTTGACGCCCAGATCGTCGCAGCGTTTTTTCATCTCGCCGAGATAATTTTGATCCTCAGCCTTATCTATAAAAAATTGATTGACATATTCAACCGCAGTTATTCCAAATTCATTTTTCGCGATGCCGGGAAAATCGAGATGATCGATCTCACCGCGAAAAAGCGCGCGATTGAGAGACCATTCGGCGAGGGAAATCCGAAATAACGGTTTTGGCGGCGTGGCGCAACCGATCATCCCGAGCGCGGACGCAGCGGCCAGTTTTTGGACAAATTCTCGTCTGCTCTGCATGTGATGCTCCTATAATTCAATTGTCGTTTTGAAATTCATGACATCCAGCGTGCGGCCGTAAATGACCAGTTTGTCGCCGCGTTTAAAAACAAAATCCTTGTGCACAAAAACCCGCTCGCCGGGAAAACCGTCGAGTCCGGCGCTACGTTCGACCATCAGCACATCAATATCGTGAACATTGCGCAGCCGCAAATCGCCCAGATTTTTGCCGATAAATTTTTCCGGCGCAAACACCTGCGCCAAAGAAAAGCCGGGGACCACTTCGTGAATATCTTCTTTTTCAAGATTTTTAAAATCCATGGCCAAATTGGATTTTATCGACTGCTGCACCAATCCTTTATTCATCACATTGATGATGTCGTAATAATGCAGCGTGCCGATCACCAAATCATTTTTGTTTGGATCGACAACGGGCAGCTCATCAATGCGTTGACGCGAGAATAATCGCATCGCCGTGTCCAGCGGCACATCCGCCGCCACAAAGGACGTGAACGGCTCGGCAATGTCCTGGGCGATGAGCACGTCCTGCAAGCTGGCATAATCGGTCACCAGGTGCTGCAGTTCGCGCGACGAAATGACGGAACAGACCCGGCGATCCGCATCGTGCAGAAAAACCGTATCATGCTTGTTTTCGAGGAAACAACGCACAAGCTCGGAAATGGGCGTATCATTCGGCAGCAGCAAAAAATCCGTGCGCATGACGCTTTTCACCAGAGTGGATCGCAAAATGCCGCTTTCCAGATCGGAGGTTTTTTGATAGCCGGCGCGTTCCAGCTTGCGCTGGTAAATGGAGCCGTTCAAAAACAGGTGCGTGATGACATGGCTGCCGACGACGCCCATCATCAACGGCAGGATAAAATGGTAATCGTTGGTCATTTCAAACAGGATCATGATGGCCGTGATGGGCACGGAATTGATACCGGCCAGCATCGCGCCCATACCGACGAGACAAAAGGTGGTCGGATCGACATGAACCGGAATGATCTGATTCAGCGCAAAGGCGAAAAAGTAGCCCCAGCCCGCGCCAAGAAACAGAGACGGCGCAAAGATACCACCAAAGCCGCCCGAGCTGAGAATAAAAATCACCAAAACAAATTTGAGCCAAAACAACAGCAGGGCGAATAGCGGCATCACCTCACCGGCGAGCATTTTGTTGATGGTCGAATAGCCGACGCCAAGAACATCCGGGAAAAAATAACCGGCGATCCCCATCAACAGACCGGCCAGCAGCATACCGCCGAGTTGCGGAAAACGATTGTACATTTTATTGAACAACCGGCCGGCCGCTTCATTTGAGCGAATAAAAAGCAGGGACAGCAGTCCGGAGCCGATGCCCAGCACAAGATAAAATAGCAGATTTTTCAGCGGGCCGAGGTGCAGGTTTTCGACAAAAAAACGCGGCGCATTACCGAGAAAAATTCGCGAGACGGCGCTGGCAGACACGGACATGAGCAGAAACACCGACAGCGCCGACGCTCTGATTTCATTCAGCAAAACAACTTCGATACAAAAGAAAACGCCGGCCAACGGTGTGTTAAAAACACCGGCAATAGCCGCTCCGGCGCCGGCCGCAGTAAAAATTCGAACGCGGTCTTTGCGCAAACCAAGCAGCCTGGCGCTCGCCGAGACAATACCGGCGCCGGCTTGCGCCACCGGCGCTTCCGGTCCAACCGTGTTGCCCGTGCCAATGCAGATGGCCGGAGCGAGAAAATGAAACAGCGTCGATTTGAACGGCATGACGCCGTTTTTCAGCGAGACCGATTTGATGATCTCGATGACACCGCGGCGTTTGCTCTCCTCGGGGGCCAGTGTGATCATCACCCATTGCAGCAGCATGCCGATGATTGGCACAAAGACGATCAACCAGGCCATCTGCGAATGGCGCGCATTGTGGAGAGAAAAATCAGAAATTAAATCCACAAGGTGATGAAAACCGACAGCCGCCAGTCCCGCGAGCGCGCCAAGTCCAATGGACAGAAATATTAAAATCGAATAATCGGATGCACCATGTGCGGCGAGATAGCGCCCCGCCCGCAGGCGGAGCTTTTGATACTTTTTCCGTAACAGCCCAAAAGCTGATGGGTGTGTCACCGCTTTTTTAGTCATTGTCCCGAACCAGCAACAACAGAGCCGCGTGCGGCACAAGGAGGAATAATTCATGATCAAATTTCACTTCAACAGCCGCTTTGCGCAAAAAAATGGCGTAATCGCCTACTTGCGCCTGCATCTCGCTGTCGTCTCCGGAGACATCGCGTTCACGCCACGGTTCATCCTCAATATCGTTGGGGGACGGCATCGGAATGCCGGGGCCGAGCTCAACAATGCGTCCCGCCTGGATGGATTCTTTTTCCACCGCCCATTTGGGCAAATACAATCCGGTGCTGCTGCGATCGTCACCAATATCGGGCACAATCAGCACGCGGTCGCCTACAACAAATATTTCTTTATTGCCTTTTTTCATGCACGTTTTGTCCTCTCTTGAATGAGATCAAAGATACTGAAACTTGGGACAATATGCAATATAGCTTGTAGGCCTGTGCCGGGAAACAAAACAAAAACATTTTATCAAATGCCAAAATGGATCCACGTCGGCAAAAGGAAACGCGTAAAACCTGGCGGCATAAATCACCTGCCGTTGTGTCAGCACCGTGTTATTTCTGCCATTTAAAACATCCATGAAATGGAAACGTCTTGATGTTTGTTTTGAAAATGACTAATTTTTTTCGATTTAAACGAACCGAAAAAGGAGGCAGATGTGAAATTCTCAGCCGTTGTTTTAGCAGCTCTATTGGTGGCGCTAAGCCTCAGTTGTTCAAATCCACAGGAGAAACAGATGCAGGCGTTTATCGATGATTATTTGGACGTTGTCGAGCCATTACAGCGCAAAGCGGCGCTGCTTTACTGGGATGCGGCAACCACGGGCTCCGATGAAAGTTTTAAAAACTACAGTGAGATTGACCTGCGGGTGCGGCAAATTCACAGCGATCCGGACAAGTTTGCCGAGCTGCAAGCATTAAAGCAATCGGGCGCCGTGCAGGATGAGGTGTTGGCGCGCCAGCTCGATGTCTTGTACAACGAGTATTTGCCGAATCAAATCGATACGACGTTGTTGCGGCAGATCGTTGAAAAATCATCCGCCGTGGAACAAAAGTTCAGCACCTTTCGCGGCACCATCGACGGCAATCCCGTGACCAACAATGACATTGAAACCATTTTGAAAAACGAGACCGATTCGTCCGTGCGCAAAAAAGCCTGGCTCGCCAGCAAACAGGTCGGCGCGGCGGTGGCGGCCGACGTCATTGAACTGGCCAGGCTGCGCAATGCCGGTGCCCAAAAACTGGGATTTGATAATTTCCACAGTTTGATGCTCGCCGCGACGGACCAAAAAGCTGAGGAACTGGACAATATCTTTGCCGAGCTGAAACAGGAGCTCGATGGCATTTTGGCCGAAATGTACGGCATCGGTCTTGCCGGTTTGATGCCCTGGCATTATCACGATCCGTTTTTTCAGGAAACCCCGCTGGTCTATTCGATAGATCTGGACGCCTACTATGCGGACCAGGATGTCGTTGAGCTGGCCAAAATCTTTTTTGCCGGCATCCACATGGATGTCACGTCGATTCTTGAAAACAGCGATTTGTACGAACGCGAAGGCAAAAATCCGCATGCCTTTTGTACGGATATAAACCGAGCCGGTGACGTGCGCATCCTCTGCAATGTGCATAACAATGAGCGCTGGATGGAAACCATGCTGCACGAGCTGGGACACGGCGTTTATGATAAATTTAACGATCCAAAAGTGCCATACCTGCTGCGCGAACCGGCCGCCGCATTCACCACGGAAGCCATTGCCATGTTTTTTGGCCGGTTGAGCCGCAACCCTGACTGGATGCAAGCAATGCTCGGCCTGTCGAATGACCAGCGCAACGATATTGCCCGCGTTGCGGACAAATACATGCAGCTCAAACAGCTCATTTTTGCGCGATGGGCCATGGTCATGTACAATTTTGAAAAAGAATTGTATGCCGATCCGGACCAGGATCTCAACGCCGTGTGGTGGGAGCTGGTTGAGCGGTTCCAATTGGTCACAAAACCGGCGGGCCGCGACGAACCGGACTGGGCGGCCAAAATTCATGTGGCCCTCTACCCTGTTTATTATCACAATTATCTGCTCGGCGAATTGTTCGCTTCGCAACTGCATCATCATATCATCAAAAATGTGCTCAATCTGCAATCGGATCAAGGCGTCGGTTACGTCGGTCAGGTGGCAGTCGGCGATTATCTGAAAAAATATATTTTCAAGCCAGGCTCAACGTCGCCGTGGAACACGATGATTTCCAATGCCACTGGCGAGCCGCTTACGGCCAAATATTTTGTCGAACAATTTGTCAACTAGTTCAGGGCGGTTGAAAAACCGCCTTTTTTTCGCAAACTCAAAACCGCGACAACTCAACGTATCCCGGAAAGATGGCTGAACCGCTCCGGATCCGGCACTTTTGGGTTGCATGTGTTGCGGATTTCCTGATGAAAACTTTTTTATTTCACCGGATATGTGATTTTTTATGACTGATTGGAACATTGTAAAAAAACTCCAAGACGGCACCATTATCTATCGAAATCCGATCGCCGGCAGCGAAGCCTGGTTTTTGCCCGAACGCAAACGGCGGCCGTCGCACACGGATCGTCGACATGGGAGCAAACCGCTGCAATTGGCCGAACCGCAACATTATTGCGCTTTTTGTCCAACGCGTTATTTTGAAACGACGCCGGAAAAATCACGCATCGAATTCAAAAATGGCGCGTGGGTGCTGCTGGACGAGCCGGCGCCGGAGCACATTTTCTCCACCACCGCCGAGTTTCGGCACATCAGCAATTTGTACGAAATCATCTCGACAACTTATTGGCAAAAAAATTATCATTATCAACTGTCGCCGCAACAGCAACAACGCAAACACGAGTACCTGGCGAATGCTGCGGGGCGGGAGCACGTCATGTCCCTGTTGCGGCAAAAATATCATGGGTTCCATGAGACCGAACAAACGCCGCATGAGGACACGTTTTTGGATGCTTTTTTCGGCGGCGCCCACGACCTGATCATTCCGCGCCGGCATTACCAGGATGGCGCAACGCATGAAGCTCAGCTCGCGTCGGCCGGTTCGCTCACAGCCGAAGAGCATTTTCAGTACGTGCGTTTGACCTGCCATGCTGTCGAGAATATTTATCGGTTTAATCCGTTCGTCAAATTTGTCGGTGTCTATACCAACTGGCGCCGCGATGCCGGGGCATCGTTCGAACATTTACATCGGCAGGTCATCGGCGTTGACCGGCTTGGTTTTCAACTCGGAAACGGTCAAAAGTTGGCGGCAGAGAATCCGATGATTTTTCAAGAGTACGCCACATATGTCGCATTTGAACTCGGTTATGTCCTGTGCGAAAACGAGCACGCTCTCGCCTTTGTGGATGTGGGTCATACTTTTTCGTCCGTCGCCATTTACTCAAAATCAAATCAAACGTTTCCCTGGCAGCAGTCGCCGGATGAGCTGCGCGGTATGTCCGATGTCATTCACGCTGTTCACGCCGCCTTTGGTGCGCGGGAAGCGGTAAATGAAGAGTGGTATTATCAGCCACCGCAAGCCGCTGTGCGCACGCCCTGGTACGTACTCATTCGCTGGCGCAACCATCGCCATGCCGGCATTGAGAATATTACCGACATTTTCCCGGACGAATACGGCCCGGTTGATTTGAAAAACATCCTGCTCGGCAAAATGCTTAAATGGCGCGAAGAGAAAAAAATCGCCAGCCTGGCCCTGGATGCCGAATGCGATGCAGGTGATTTTTTGCTGCATTACAACGAAAAAACACGATAAATTCAATGGGAAATCATGTCGCTTTTCCGGCGAAAGCAGAAAAACTACTTGATAAAGCAAGTCAATTCGAATATATTAAAATCAATAATTCAAAACAGTTAGAATGCGCCAAACACAGATATTAATAATTTTCATTTTTGCCGCCGTTCTTATGATGAGTGGTTGCGATAATCCGTTTGCGACACGCGAACCGGAGCCGCCGAGCACCATCCAGTCAAGCTGGATTCAGCCGACGTCGCCGAAAATCGTTTTGGCAAATTTGAAAAATGCTCTTGAGGAAAAGAACAAATCCAATTATTTGCGCTGTCTGGCGGATACCAGTGTGTCAAAAAAAGAGTTTGTCTTTGTCGCGGATCCCGCGGTTTTAGCTGCCAATCCCGGTGTTTTTGGCCGCTGGAACAAAGAAGCGGAATCCAATTATATCAATCAGCTTTATTCTTATCTGCCAAAAGATTCGGTGATTACGGTCAAGTTTACAACCTTTCAGGAGGACGATACGCCGCAAGATTCATTCATCACACAACAAAACTATACGCTGAAAATGCATGATCGTTGTGATGACGATAATTGTGTGCAGGTTTTAACAGGCCAGTCCGAGTTCAGAATGATTCGCACCGAAGACGATCTCTGGTACATTTTTCGCTGGACCGATGCGTCGGTCAGCGACAGCTTGACCTGGAGTGATCACAAAGCGCGGTTTGGAAAATAGCGGGGGCATAATAGCATGCAACGCAAAAAACGCATAACTGCAAAAACGGGAAACAACATGTCGCTGCCGAAAATCAATATCACCTGGCCGGCGATCAATCCCGTCATCCTCGCCTTGTCCATTTTGGCAATTCTGCTGCTTATTTTTAATTTAAAGATCATCCCGCTGATCAAACCGCAGCGGCCGGTCGAAAAAATTGAGGAGAGACCAACTCTCGAAACAACGGACACGGTTCGCAATGCCTTGGCGCAGTTTGGCGTTTATGAAGACAACATCTCATTCGACGGCAGCATCACTCAGGTTGTTGTTCCACGAGACTTTTCCTTTTTCACCTTTTACGCCGTGCTGCGATCCGAGCTGGACACTATTGGCGCTCACATCATCGAAAGCCAAAAAACCGATGACGGTATTACCATGACGATCGGCAAGGGCGACCGTATCAGCGAAAAGCTCTTTTTCACCAAGTCGCGGCGCGAACAGACCCAGCGCGGTCGTGCCGCCATCATCATTGACGATTTTGGCTATTCGGACAACAAAACCGCGCGCGATTTTTTAAACATGAACCTGCCGCTGACCGTATCGATCATCCCCGGATTATCGAGTTCCCAACGCATTGCCGAGCTCGCCAGTCTTCAGGGCAAAGAGGTGATGATCCACATGCCCATGCAGCCAAAAGATGAAAAAGTGCAAGATGAAGGATTTCTGCTCTATCCGGGTTTGGAGCCCGGCCGCGTGTCCATGCGGTTGCGTCAGGCGTTTGCGCAAATCCCCATGGCCGAGGGTTTGAATAATCATCAGGGCTCAGCCGCCACCGCAGATGCCGCCCTCATGAACACGGTGATGATTACCTTGCAGGGCATGAACAAATTTTTTATTGATAGCTGGACCAGTCCGCAAAGTGTTGCTTTTCAAACGGCACAGCAGCACAATGTACCGACGGCCAAGAACACTCTTTTTATAGATGCAAATGACGACAAAACATTTATTCGGAATCAATTGAACAAAATAGCGCAACTGGCAAAACAGGACGGTGAAGTGATTGCCATCGGTCATGTGCGAAAACGAACGCTGGCTGTGTTGCAGGAGATGATTCCGATTTTAAAAGCTTCCGGTGTGACCTTTGTGTACGCCTCGGATGTGGTAAATTAGAATCTGAAAGGACAAAAAATGGCGCGATTATCATTGTGTTTGAATCAGGTCGCAAAAATTCGAAATATGAAAAAAGGTCGCAATCCCGACCCGGTGTCCATTGCCTTTGCCGCGGAAATGGCCGGCATCGACGGCATTCTCGTGCATTTGCGTGAGGACCGCTCGGACATTACCGACCGCGATGTCGGTTTGTTAAAAGAAGTGGTGCAGACGCACCTCAACCTCGCCATCCCGCTGAACGACGACATGGTGAAAAAAGCGCTCAACTGGTTGCCCGATATGGTGACGCTGCTGCCGTCCTCGGCCGCTGAACAATCCGATCCCTCGCTCGACGTGACCAACTCGATGTCCTATCTCGAAGAAGCCGTGGCGACCTTGCGCGCCAACAATATTGTCGTGACGCTGTTGATTGATCCGGAACCCAACCAGATTCGCGCCGCCGCACGCGCTCAGGCGGATTATATTCAAATCAACACCAGCACCCTGGCCAAGGTGGATGACCTCGGCACCATGGGCGATGTCGTCGAGCAAATTCGTTCGGCCGCCATTGCCGCCAACAAAATCGGCCTCGGCGTCTCAGCCGGCCGTTCGCTCAATTCCCAGTCCCTGCGCGAACTGGCAGACATAAAATATATCGAAGAGTTTAATATCGGCTGGGCCATCTGCTCACGCGCCTTGCTCGTTGGTATTGAAAAAGCCGTACAGGACTTTAAAAAGACGGTCGAACAGTAAACGTTTTTTTAAGCATGGTTTCGCGCCACACAAGAGGCACCAGTTCAGCAAAGACCAGCAAGTTTATCGGCAACATGCGTCGTCTGCTTACGCATCGTTTGTAAGCAGAATTGGCACCAGTTGACAAAAATAAATGCGACCAATCTCTCGAATGTGTGCCGTAAAAACACATTTCGAAAGATCCGTGTAATTCGTGGTTCTTTTGTTGGTTTCGGTCTGGCTCGGTTTGGAATGTGACCTCGTCGCAATTTGGCGTCAGGGCGCGAGTTTTTTGACACACATCATTATTACTATTCTTGAGGGTTTTTCATGAAGAATCTCGTAATTGCTGTTCTCGTTTTTACCGCATCATTCTCTTTTGCTGAAAAACGCGCCATGACGGTTGACGATTTATGGAGCATGAAACGCATTGGTGACGCTGCGCTGTCACCGGACGGCAGACACATCGTCTATTCACTCACCGAATATGATATGCAAAAAAATTCCGGGCATACGGAAATTTGGCTCGTGCCGACAAGCGGCGGCGAACCGCAGCAACTCACGCGGCACGACAAGAGCAGTTCGCTGCCGCGCTGGACTCCGGACGGCAAAGCCGTGACCTTTTTATCATCGAGACAAGGCTCGAGCCAGATTTATACGCTGCCGATCGACGGCGGCGAAGCGCAGCAACTGACGGACGCGCCGGTCGATATCGATGATTATATTTTATCACCCGACGGAAAAAAGATTGCCTTTTCGGCCAAAGTGTTTGCATCGGCAAAGACCGTGCAGGAGAGCGCCGATATGGACAAAGAACGTGAGGATTCGCCGGTGAAAGCGCGCGTTATCGATCATCTGCTGTTCCGCTCCTGGAATCGCTGGACCGACGGCAAACGCACGCACGTATTTGTCGTCGACCGTGACGGCGGCACCATTGTCGATCTCACACCCGGCGAGTTTGATGCGCCGCCGCTCGATCTTGGCGGACACCAGGATTACGTTTTTTCACCGGACGGAACGGAACTGGCGTTTGTCAGCAATCATACCGATATGCCGGCGGCCAACACCAACAATGATATTTTTCTCGTGCCCATTACCGGCGGCGAGGCCGTCGCTTTGACGGCGGACAATGAAGCGGTCGACAACCAGCCAATGTACTCGCCCGACGGTCAATACATCATCTACAAAGCGATGAAACGCCCGGGATTTGAGGCGGATCAATACGAGATCATTTTATATGACCGCAGCAGCAAAAACAAAACGTCTCTGACAGAATCCTTCGACCTGACGCCGGACGACGTGATTTGGTCGCCGGACAGCAAGACCATCTATTTTAACGCGGAAGAAGCCGGCCGTCAACCAATTTTTTCGCTTGATGTCAAAAGTAAAACGATTACAAAACTGGTGTCCGATAATGTGAACACGGGCTTGATGATCAGCCCGAATGGTCGCACGCTCTATTTCAAAAAACAATCCAACGTTTTGCCGTACGAGCTTTTTTCTTTTGATGTGAAAACCAAAAAGCTCGAACAGCTCACGCAGGTGAACAAGGCATTGTTGAGCCAACTTGACATGAATCCGGTTGAAGATTTCCATTTTACCTCATTTGACGGCGCCGACGTGCACGGCTTGTTGATCAAACCGCCGTTCTTTGATGCGACAAAAAAATATCCGCTTATGTTTCTCATCCATGGCGGTCCGCAAGGCATGTGGAGCGATGATTTTCATTATCGTTGGAACACGACCATGTTCGCCTCGCCGGATTACGTGGTGGTGGCGATCAATCCGCGCGGCTCTAAAGGATACGGCCAGGCTTGGTGCGACGCGGTGAGCAGAGACTGGGGCGGCGCGCCGTACAAGGACTTGATGGCCGGCCTCGATTACGTGCTGGAGCATTTTGATTTTATCGATGACACCAAACTCGCCGCCGCCGGCGCCAGCTACGGCGGTTTCATGGTCAACTGGATCGCCACGCAAACGGATCGATTTGACGCGCTCATCAGTCACGCGAGCGTTTTTGATCAACGCAGTATGTACGGCGCCACCGAGGAGCTGTGGTTTCCCGAATGGGAGTTTGGCGGCACGCCTTACGAAAATCCGGAATTGTATGAAAAATGGTCGCCATCAACCTATGTGAAAAATTTCAAAAAATACAAAACGCCGACGCTGGTTATTCACGGCCAGGGCGATTATCGCGTGCCGGTGACCCAGGGTTTCCAAATGTTCACGGCGTTGCAGCGCATGGGCGTACCGTCGCGTTTAATTTATTTCCCGGATGAAACGCATTTTGTCACTAAACCACAAAACGCCAAACTGTGGTGGACGGAAGTCTTTGCCTGGACGGAAAAGTGGATCAATAAATAGTTTCGCACGTTAAAGAATGTGTGTTAATCAACGTTTTGGCATATAAACAAGCCACGGATGAACAGTGATGGTCACGGATTTTGCGCTACGGTTAACGTCCATATACTGGTCGGTAATCCGAGAGAATCACGAACAATCCGCAGC
The DNA here is from genome assembly GCA_964432185.1 of uncultured Cytophagia bacterium. Classification (GTDB taxonomy): domain Bacteria; phylum Zhuqueibacterota; class Zhuqueibacteria; order Residuimicrobiales; family Krinioviventaceae; genus Kriniovivens. The sequence goes on along the minus strand of CAYSNA010000050.1, from coordinate 1,369 downwards.
TTTAATTTTTTCAAGGTTATGACTCTATTCAGAACAACATTTTTGATTTTGCTGTTAGGCGCTGCACTGCTCTCCATTCAGTGCAGCAATCCGTTTAAAAGTGAAGAAAAAAAAGAGCTGGTGATTCACCTGGTTGACGATTATTTTCCCTACACCGGCAGGCAGATCTTTTACTGGGATGGCCGCGATAAAAATAAAAAGTACGTCGAACCCGGCAGATACATCGTTTTGTTGACGATAAAAGACTGGCAGGATCAACTTTACATTGAGGTGGAACCGGGCGGCAAAGAGGATGCAAACAATGAGGAGCATTTGGAGCCGGGTTTTTGGGCGAACTATGAACTCGAACCGCCGTATCCCGATCCTTTTCAGGTACAGTCCGGCGTGAACATTCCCGTGCTCATTTCGCAACCCGCACGCATAAAGATCGATATCTATAAAGATTAAAAATTATCTTGCGGCAAATAGCCGAGTTTTCCTATACTTTAGCAGAAGCGGCAACTAACACATGAAGCGTGAGGTCCTCACATGGTTTTCCTGGGGATAAAAACCAAATTGACGCGGGAGGTCAACTATGTTGTTATTCGATGACAATGTTCAATGGGATAGCCTTGTGGACAAACAACTGCGCTTGTGGCGAGAGAAGCAACAACGCGAAGAAAAAAGCATAACACCTTGTCCGTGGGACTCTGCTCATTTGACCATTTCCCGAGCTTATGGTTCGCGCGGATATCGTATCGGGCAGCTCATCGGTGAAAAACTGCATTGGGAAGTGTACAGCCGGCAGTTGACCGAATACATTGCCGAACGGTCCAACTTGCGTCAAAAAGTAGTGGCGGATTTTGACGAAAAGAAAAAAATCCGTTCGATTTCGCAAACCCTGTTCCAGCCATCAGCTTATACCTCTGACAAATATTATCGCCACCTGGTGCAGGTCATTTTATCCCTGGCGGATCACGGTCGCGCCGTCTTTATCGGACGCGGCATCAATTTTGTCACGGATCATAAAATGGGCATGCACGTCCGGGTGACGGCCTCGCTGGAATCGCGTATCGAGCGCTACGCCAAGCAACAGGGCGTATCGGACAAGGAGGCCCGCAAAAAAGTGGAAGGGATGGATCGCGAACGCGCTGAATACATCTGGCAGTATTTTCGCCAGGATACGACCGATCCACATCATTACGATCTGGTGATCAACGTGGAGAACTATACCAATGAGCAGGTAGCCGAAATGATCATCGGGGCGATGGAAATCAAGTTTGACCATCCACGGCCCAAGCAGCCCAAAGAAGACAGTTCATGCGATGAGAACGAATAAAAGCCGGCAAACAACCGGCTTTTTTTATCGTTTACTTTCTTATCGACATGA
>CAYSNA010000049.1:14392-18587 GCA_964432185.1 uncultured Cytophagia bacterium | reverse complement strand
TCTCGGGGTGACGGCCGTGACCGGGCAGATCGATGGTCAGAAAATCGAACTCGTGAAGATGACGGATGATCGGCTGCCAGTCCAGTTGACTGCCAAGAAAGCCGTGCAGCAAAAGGAGAGGCGTGCAGTTAAGCGTGCCCCATCGTTTATAATTTAATAGATGGCCATTCACAACGAATCCAGGAGCTGCTGAACGGTTTTCTCAATATGTTGATGCAGCCGGTGATTTTCCCGTTTGTCGGTGCGGATTTCCAAAATGTACGAGCTGTTTTGCTCAATGGCCTTTTCATAACTCGTGATAAAATCCTGCGTGCTTTTGGGCTGTGCATAGGGCAACTTGAAGAGCGATGCGGCCTGATCAAAAGTCAAGCCATGCGGCGTTTCAAACCATTTTTCAAACAGGCTTTTGTGTTCGGATATCGGCAAAAAAGAAAAAATACCGCCGCCGTCATTATTGATAATGATGACGATAACAGGCGGCGAGTTGGCGAGCAAAGACAGCGAGTTCAAATCGTGCAGCGCCGCGACATCACCGAGAAAAAGCGTGACAGGACCGGCCAAGCCGTGGGCAAAACCGACTGCCGTGGCAATGGTGCCGTCGATGCCGCTGGCGCCGCGATTGCCGGCAACCGGAACGAACGAGGCATCAAATGCCGCAAACGTATTCATGTCGCGAATGGGCATGCTGTTGCCGAGAAAAAGGCCGTGCCCGGCTGGAATGTGTTGCGACACCGCTTGAGCGACTGCCGGCTCGTTAATATTTTTGCTTTGGATTAATCTATTGATATTTTGCCGCACATTCTCCGGAGTAATACGAAAAGCAGAAAAGCGATCAGTCAATTTTATCTTGTCGGCGAGCTGCCGGCACAGAATATCGGGATCAACCATCAGCTTGCGTGTCAGCAGATGCCCCGGATCGATTCGCCGCGGACTGTTGTGAATGTGAATAAAAGAGAGCGGCGGATTTTTGTCCAGCCACTGCTGCAGGCGTTTTGATAAAAAGGGTCCGCCGAAAAACACAACCGTCTCCGGCTGCCACTCGTTTAAAAAATGCGCATAAAAATATGTGTCGTCCAGGATTGGCCAGTCCTTTGTATGGTGGCGAAAACCGGAGGCAATATCCGCATAGACCGGCCAGTTGAGTTTGTGCACAAACCGCCTGATGTTTTCCGATTGCTGATAGGGCACGGCAAGCCGGCCGAAAATAACCAAACCGTCGTTCGTATGGTTTATCGTGTGTGCCAACTCATCAAGCTCGTGCTCTTCAAGGGAGGGAAAGCTTGCGGGCGCGGCAGTGAATGGTTTATCCTGCTGTTGCCAGCGCTCGAATTGTTTGTTCGATGTGATTGTAAAATCGAGTTGCGCTGGCGCCAGTGGTTCGCGAAACATACAGTTCAGATGCACCGGCCCGGCAACGGGAGATTGGCAACGCAGAACGGCCTGATCAATCGTTGTCAAAACAACGTTTGGGTTGAGGCGCTCATCCGGCGCCGGCAGAGAAAAATCCCAGCGCGTGTACTGGCCGTACAATTTTTGTTGATGGATGGTCTGGTTGGCGGCGGTATCGTGCAGCTCGGGCGGCCGGTCGGCGGTTAGCATAATCATCGGCACATCGTCCATGGACGCCTCGATGACGGCCGGATAATAATTGGCCGCGGCGGTGCCGGAGGTGCAAATTAACACAGCCGGTTTTCCCGTGGCCCGCGCATAGCCGAGCGCCATAAACGCGGCGCCGCGTTCATCCAGCGCGAGTTGACAATTGGTCTGCGGATGTTGAGTGGCGGCAGCGGTGAGCGGTGCGGACCGCGATCCGGGAGAAATGCAGAAGAAGGTAATGTCGTTGCGGACAAGCTCTTCAATTAAAAGCGATGCCCAGAACATGTTGATGTTTGTTTTTGAAATCATGCGATGTCAAACAACTGCAAAAAGTTCTGCGCCTTGTTGCGATTTTCCTCCCACTCTTTTTCCGGCAGCGAACCGTTGACGATGCCGGATCCGGCAAAAATATGCAGCTTGTTTTTGCTCACCAGGGCGGAACGAATGGCCACGGCAAATTCCGCGGTGTTGTGCGACACCCAACCGATGGGCGCCGCGTACCAGCCGCGGTCAAAAGGTTCGAGTTCCGAGATGCGTTCCACCGATGACGTTTTCGGATAGCCGCCGACGGCCGGCGTTGGGTGCAGCGCATTCAAAATGGTTTCGTTTTGCACGTTCTCATGCAGGTCCGCGTGAAATTCGCTGACCAGATGTTGGACGTGCGACAATTTGAGCAATTTTTCATCCGACGTTTCATCAACATGTGTGCAATACGGACTCAGCCGATCGACGATCATCTTTTTCACCCAGCGATGCTCGCGCAAATCCTTGTCCGATTCCGACATCTCCTGACCGAGTTTCTCGTCTTCATCCGGCGTTGTGCCGCGCGGTCGCGTGGCGGCTATGGCTTCCGTGCAAATATGATCGCCGTCGCGTTGGAACAAACATTCGGGCGACATACCAATAAAACTGATCCCGTGTTCGAATTGGAAGGCAAAGTGAAAGGTGCGACCATTTTTCTTCAAAATATGCTGCAACAAAATGTAGGGGTTGATCTGCTCCTCAAACGACAAAATGGTTTTGCCGGCGAGCACGATCTTTTCATACTCTTGCCGCTTTATGGCGCCAAGCGCTTTCTCGAGCATGGCATTCCATTCGGCCTGTTGTGGATGTTCCTCTCGATTGACAATGGCCGGCAACTCATCTTTTTGGTTAAAAGGAGCGCGAAGATTTCGGATTTCAGCTTTTAAATTTTTGAATAATGCCGGCAAATCTTCATCCGGTGAGATGAAAAAGTTGAGCGACAAGGTTTGCGAGGTCATTGAGGTGAGCAGCTCTAACCGCGGTACGACAAATCTAAATTTAGCGAATGGCAGCCACTCGGTGGCAATTTGCTGCTCGGGATTGAAACGCATGCCGCCGAAATAACGCACCGCCGGATCAGCGCCGATGAGATAACCGCGGATGGCCCGCATGACGTCGAGCGAGTCGGTGACAATATGATGCACCGCCCCGCACGCCGCGACCTTTTGGTGCGCATCGCGGCCGGACCAGAATATTTTGCTGTGCCAGTCCTGAGCGTTGAGCCACTCGATCGGATCAATGCCGGATACGTCAATCGTTGCGCGCTGGATCGTTCGTTTGCTCATGCGGTGCAGCGGCAACGTATTCAGTTTATTCGTGAGCGCCTTTTCAAGGCGCGTTTGTATGTCATTTAAATCAAAATCGAGCATAAATGATAGCTGTTTTTCGTTCCAGTATATCGAAAAAATGACTTGCGCAAAATCGCCGGGACAGTTGGTAAAAATTGCCAAATCGAGTCTAGCTGATTTAATGCAATCATGTATTGAATCGCTTTCCGGCTTGGCACCTTTGCGCGATATAGTTTTAAAGTTTGGCGGCGCTGTATAATGTTGCTATGCCAAAGGTCAACGACGTCGCTTTAACATCTTTCAAACCGGCATATTCCAGACGTTTACAAAATGCCTCGCCATATGGAAAATCCTCGACGGTTTGGTTTAAATATGTGTACGCTGTCCGATCTCCGGAGATCAATCCGCCAATGAACGGCAGCACAAAACGAAAATAGAGCAAATAAACGGCGCGAATGACATCATTATGTGGTAATGAGAATTCGAGAATGAGTATCCGACCGCCATATTTCAGCACGCGATACATTTCCGCAAAAACCGCATCGATATCCGGGACATTGCGAATGCCAAAGGCCATGGTGATGTAATCAGCCGATTCATTTTTCAGGCTGATCTTTTGCGCATCGCCGTGCAGCATGAGACCGCCGAGATGGCGTAATTTGCCCCGGCCAATCTTTAGCATGTCGATGGCCGGATCAAGTCCAATGGCCATTTGGATATTCGGTCTATCCCTGAGTAGCTGCCGCAGCAAATCGCCCGTACCGGTGGCCAGATCAACAACCGTGATTGGTCTGTCCGTCTCTAACTGCTGGGCGCATTTTTTTCGCCACACCACATCGCGTCGGCCGGATAATAATCTGTTGAGCAGATCGTATCGCCGCGCAATACGGTTGAACATTTTCCAGGATTCGTTTTTTTTGAAATCGATCATAGCCTTTAATCGGACATAAAATATTGAATTTCAACGACAAAACCAATACGCTTTGCGATGAATCAAGTGAATAGAA
>CAYSNA010000049.1:0-14382 GCA_964432185.1 uncultured Cytophagia bacterium | reverse complement strand
GGAGACCAGGTTGGTGGTCTGGGCGAAGCGATCGACGAAGGGGCGGTAATCTTTCAAAAAAATGAAATGGAGGCGTACTGATGAACTATCATTGATGTAACACAAAGACTCAAAAAAAGGTCACAACATGAATAAGTGATTCCGCTGCTTTGGAGTCTTTGTGTTCAGTTTTTTATCGTCACATCGGCGTTCAATGAAAAAATTACTTTTTCCACTCCCATTGTCCGTCTTTGTATTCGGCGCTCCACTTGGTTGGTTTGCCGTCCTGATCCAGAGAGCCGAGATATTGATAGCGCTCTTTGCGTTTCCATTTGACGATGGCTTTGTTGCCATCGGGATCGGTTTGAGGGGCGTCGGCCAGGTAGTGGAATTTGGCATTGAGTTGGTCGCGATATCGCGCCAGCTCCTCCACCAACGGGCTGCGGGTTTCGCGCGATTTGGGAAAGGTGTGCGCCGCGAGAAAGACGCCGGACAATCCTTCACGAAATAAAAAATACGCATCGGATTTTTGACATTTGAGATCCGGCATGGGAACCGGCTCAGCCATTGGCGGCGCCGGTTGGCCGTTACGCATCAATTTGCGGGTGTTTTTACAATTGGTGCCGGTGCAGCCGAAATACTTGCCGAACCGCCCGGTTTTGAGCTGCATCTCCGCGCCGCATTTGTCGCATTCGATCACCGGACCGTCGTAACCTTTAATGCGAAATTCACCCTGCTCCATTAACGTGCCTAAACAATCCGGACTATTTCCACAGATATGCAGCCGACGGTTTTCATCCACCAGCCACGAGTCCATGGCGGTTTTGCAGATGGGACAGCGTTTTTTGGCCAACACTTCTTCAGCGCTGCCTTCATCCTCATCAGCGCTGGCTGCGACACTTTCCTCACCCGGCACCAGGTTGATCGTTTGAGTGCACCGTTCTTTTGGCGGTTTGTCGTATCCGGTGCAGCTCAGAAAAGTTCCGGTCGCCGCCGTGCGGACAACCATGGGCAAACCGCACGCCGGGCAGTGGATGTCCAGCGGTACCGGCTGGTTTTGACGCATATCGGCATCGGCTCTGGCGAGCGTTTTTTTGAAATCAGCGTAAAAAGCATCCAGCGTGCGCCGCCACTCTTCTTCGCCGTTGGCGATTTTATCCAGATCCCCCTCCATACCGGCAGTAAAATCATAATCCATCAATTTTTGAAAATTTTCCACAAGCCGATCATTGACGATTTCGCCGATTTTTTGCGCATAAAAACGGCGATTGACCACCTGCACATAACCACGATCCTGAATCGTTGAGATGATGCTGGCATAGGTTGACGGCCGGCCGATGCCGCGTTTCTCCAGCTCTTTCACCAGACTTGCTTCGGTGTACCGCGGCGGTGGTTTGGTAAAATGCTGCACCGGATCGAGGTTGAGGAGCTTGAGCAGCTCACCGACCTTGACGACCGGGAGAATGGCGTCGTCGTCCGCGCTTTTGGCCGGCGGCAAAACGCGCATCCAGCCGTCAAAGCGCATGACTCGGCCGACGGCGCGCAGTTCGTAATCATCCGCTTGTATGGTGATGGTCGTACGGTCAAACTCGGCCGGCGGCATCTGGCAGGCGACAAATTGCCGCCAGATCAAATCGTACAGCCGCGCTTCATCTTTTTCTACATTGAGGCTGTCCGCCGTGCGACCGACAGTCGTCGGGCGGATGGCTTCGTGCGCCTCCTGGGCGCTTTGACCACTGGCGTAAAAATTGGGTGTGTCCGGCAGATACTTGTCGCCAAAAGTTTCTTTGATGAAATCCCGAACCGCGTTGAGCGCCACCGGACTAATATTGCGCGAATCCGTTCTCATGTAGGTGATGTGACCCGCCTGATACAGCCGCTGCGCCAGCATCATGGTTTTTTTTACGGAAAAGCCGAGGCGCACGCTGGCTGCCTGCTGCAGCGTACTGGTGATAAACGGGGCATATGGTTTTTGCTTGACTGGCGTGATTTTGCGATCCAGAACCGTGTAGGCGGCTTTTTCCAAATCCGGCAGCGCCTTGTCGATATCCGCCCGTGTTTTCGGCTCAAACTTTTCGCCGAGATGTTTCACCACCTTGGCTCGGAACGGTTTCGTCCCTTTCAGGTCGGCAAACAGTTCCCAATACTCTTCCGGCACAAAGGCGTGGATTTCCCGTTCCCGCTCTACAATCAATCGCAGCGCAACGGATTGCACGCGCCCGGCCGACAAACCACGCGCCACTTTTTTCCACAACAACGGCGAGATCATGTAACCGACAACTCTATCGAGAAACCGCCGCGTTTGCTGCGCATTGACCCGCTGCATGTTCAATTCGCCCGGCTCGGCGAAGGCTTTTTGGATGGCCGGTTTGGTGATCTCGCCAAAGGTCACGCGTTTGTATTTTGCCGGATTGCCGCCAATGGATTCGCGCAAATGCCAGGCAATCGCCTCGCCTTCGCGGTCAAGGTCTGTGGCCAGCAAAATTTCCGAGGCCGTCGCCGCCAGTTTTTTTAACTCATGCAATACCTTGACCTTGTCCGGCAAAATTACGTAATTGGCCTCCCATTCGTTTTCTGGATCAATCCCCATGGTACGAACGAGATTTTGGTACGCTCGTTCCTGGCGCAGTCGGTCTTTTTCCGCTTGCGATACATCCTTTGGAATCGGCGCCGCTTTTTCTTTGTCGCCCAGAACCTTGGCGGAGACAGGCAAGTCGCGGATGTGCCCGATACTCGATTTAACAATGTATTGATCACCCAGGTATTTGTTGATCGTTTTGGCCTTTGCCGGCGATTCGACGATGACGAGTTTTTTGGACATGGATTCCCCACGTTAAGTCAGAACACTATTCAAATTCACGCGGGTAAAATTAATCTTTCTGAGCAGAAATGCAAAGTGAAAAAGAGAGTGCCGTTATTTTGCTGCGGATTTGATTGACGAGAACGAGGTATGTATTTTCATAAAGATGCCCATTTGCCGCGTCAGCCGAACTATTTTGAATTGAGCATTTTATTTTGTATATTGATCGGTTTAAATTATGGCATTTCTAACTGACATCTCTCTCGGACAATATTATCCGGGCGACTCGTTCATTCATCGACTCGATCCGAGAACAAAGCTGATCGCAATCTTTTGCTTTATGACGGCGCTGCTGGTGTCGTTAAAGCCTATTGTGTTGGCTGGATTTGCTGTTCTGCTTTTGGGCATCATTGCCGGCTCGCAACTGCCGGTTTCGCTTGTGCTTAAAAATATTCGGCCATTCATTTGGCTTTTTTTACTGACGATCTTTGTGCATGTGTTTCTAACGCCGGGTCGTGTGCTCTATACGCTGCCGATGCTCAACCTAGACATCACCAGTGAGGGACTGAGTCTCGGTCTGGTCTATTCGGTTCGGCTGATCTTGCTGATTATCCTGGCCGCGTTGTTGACGTTGACGACGTCGCCCATAGAGTTGACCGACGCGCTGGAAAAAATGCTCGGACCGCTCAAACGATTCAAGGTGCCGACGCATGAAATTGTCATGATGCTGACGCTGTCGCTGCGGTTTATACCAACGCTGCTCGAAGAAGCGTTGCGACTGAAAAACGCACAAATGTCGCGCGGCGCCACTTTTGATGGCAGTCTCGTACAGCGTATCAAAAGCATTGTGCCGTTAATTTTGCCGCTGTTTATTTCGGCATTCCGCCGTGCCGATGATCTGGCTCTCGCTATGGACTCGCGCTGCTATACCGGCGGCGAAGGACGGTCGAGCTTTCGAAAACTCAAATTTAAAGTCGCTGACTATATTGTGCTGATGTTTTTGCTCGTCGTGTTGCTTTTTGTGTTCTTGATTTAAACCAGGACGCGACGAATGCTGTCGATAACCAGATGTGATCGAAGTTCTTGTCTTCTCGCCGGATGAAAAAATCCCGCGAGCAGAGTAAAATCGGTCTTGATACAACATACTCGAAAATGAACTGTCGTGCCGGATTGTGATGCATGTCGCAACGAAATATAAAATTGACGGTCGAATACGACGGCACTGATTTTTGCGGTTATCAGATTCAATCCAATGGCCGAACAGTGCAGGCCGAACTGGAGAGATCGTTGTCCATGTTAACCGATGCCGAGGTTCGGCTGATGGCGGCCGGACGCACCGATTCCGGCGTTCACGCGCTGGGCCAGGTTGTTAATTTCAGGACCGACAGTTCGTTGCCGCTGGATGTTTTCATCCGCGGCGGAAATACCCGGCTGCCGCGAGATGTTCGTATTGTTGCTGCCGAGGAGGTCGATGCCGATTTTCACGCGCGCTACTCGGCGCGTCGGCGAACCTATCGCTATTTTATCACAAAAAAGCAAAAAGCGGTGGGCCGCCACTACGCCTGGTATTATTGGAACGAGCTCAATGTTGAGAAAATGAACGCATGTTGTACAGCCATTTTGGGCACGCATGATTTTTCGAGTTTTTGCCAGGCCAAGGCCGAGGTGGATCATTACCTGTGTGATGTCCGCTATGCCCACTGGGCTGCCACTAAAGATGATTTGATATTTGAGATTTCGGCGAATCGTTTTTTACACAACATGGTGCGCACGCTTGTCGGCACTATGGTGGAGATTGGCGATCCGAGGCTGCCATCCGCCGAGATGACAGAAATAATGCTCGCCAACGATCGAACCGCGGCCGGCGCCACCGCACCGGCGCACGGTTTGTTTTTTGTGCGAGTGGATTATTAATGTTGTATTCACCACGCGGAACATCGGACCAACAGAGAAAAAGAAAAACCCAGTTTTTTGGCCGCGGCCTTTCTGCTATCTGTGGTTTATTTGTTCTGACACTCAACTCTTGGATTCTGGAGATGAACCGATGAAATCCTCATATAAAGTGCTTATTGGATTTGGTCTGGGCGTTGTCTTTACAACGGTTTATCTGGCAGTGTTTTCATTCAAGGCGGATGAACCGACGCCGATTCAGGTGGCGGATTCAAAAGCACAATCTGAAAACTGGCAGAATCGACAATTCGAAATTACCAATTCGCGGCAAAATGCCATCACCCGCGCCATTGAGCGCGTGAGCCCGGCTGTTGTCAGTATCCATACGCGAAAATTTCAATATCGTGATAATCCGCTGGCTTACGATCCGTTCTGGCGTCATTTTGCGCCGCCCTATGACCGCATCATGCAGGAAGTCAAGGGCCTTGGTTCCGGTTGTATTGTTTCAAAAGAGGGCCACATCATCACCAATCAGCATGTCATCGACGGGGCGGATGAAATATCCGTCACGCTGCCCGGTGGCGAAGAATACGAAGCCACGCTCATCGGCGAAGATTTTGATTCCGATGTGGCCGTCATTAAAATTGCCGGTAAAAATTTTGCGTTCGCTGAACTGGGAAATTCCGATGATATTATTATCGGCGAATGGGCCATTGCCATTGGCAATCCTTTTGGACTTTTTGATGTGTCGGCCAAACCCACGGTCACCGTCGGCGTTATCAGCGCCGTTGATCAGGATTTTGGCCGCCTCAACAATCGGCGTGTTTATGAGGATATGATCCAGACCGACGCGGCGATCAACTCCGGCAACAGCGGCGGGCCTTTGGTCAATAGCGATGGCAAGGTCATCGGCATGAACGCGTTTATCTATTCGGGCAACGAAAACTATGGTACCAGCATCGGGCTCGGATTTGCCATCCCCATAAATCGCATCAAAGATGTAAAAGACGATCTGATTGAACATGGATCGGTGCCGCGTAATTTTTGGTCCGGCATTCAATATCAGGATATTACGCCGACCATCGCCTACTTGTTGAATATGAAATCGCGCGAAGGCGTCATCATCACGGATGTCGAACGCGACACGCCCTGGGATGAGGCCGGGCTTGATGCTGAAGACGTGATTCTCGAAATTAGCGGCCGTCGCATCCGTTCCAGCAGTGACATCGACGACGTTAAAAGTAATCTCAAATTGTCATCCGGTGATCAAGTCGAATTGACCGTGTATCGCAATCGCCGGATTTATCGCGCCATCGTCTCTTTTTAATAAAGGTTTTAGATTTATGATTCCTCGTTATACCCGACCGGACATGGGAACCATCTGGAGCGACGACAATAAATTTCGCACCTGGCTGCTCGTTGAGATTGCCGCGTGTGAAGCCCAGGCCGAACTGGGTCGCGTGCCCAAGGATGCCCTTGCCGTTATCAAAGAAAAGGCAAATTTTAATGTCGATCGCATTCTTGAGATTGAAGAAGAAGTCAAGCACGACGTCATCGCCTTTTTGACCAATGTGGCCGAATACGTTGGCCCGGAATCCCGCTTTATTCATCTCGGATTGACCTCATCTGATTTATTGGATACAGCGCTGGCGCTGCAAATCAAGCAGGCGTCCGCCATCATTCGGGATGATCTGGAAAAACTCATCCAGGTGCTAAAGAACAAGGCGCTGCAGTACAAAGATACCGTGTGCATCGGCCGAAGTCACGGCATTCACGCGGAGCCGACCACTTTTGGTCTGAAAATGGCTTTGTGGTACGATGAGATGCTGCGTAATCTCGAACGATTTAATCGGGTCTCAGATGCCGTGGCCCGCGGACAAATGTCCGGCGCAGTCGGCACTTATGCTTATATTGATCCGAGAGTGCAGGATATGGTGTGCGATCTCCTCGGTCTGGAATCGGCGCCAATTTCCACTCAGGTCGTGCAGCGGGATGTGCATGCCGACTATATGAACGCGCTGGCGCTCATCGGGGCAACGATCGAAAAGATTGTCGTTGAAATCCGCCATTTGCAGCGCACCGAGGTGCTGGAAGCTGAAGAACCGTTTTCCAAAGGGCAAAAAGGATCGTCGGCGATGCCGCATAAACGAAATCCCATTGCCAGCGAAAACCTGACCGGCGTGGCGCGTCTCCTTCGAAGCAATGCCATGGCGGCTTTAGAAAATGTCGCCCTGTGGCATGAGCGCGATATCAGCCATTCATCCGTCGAACGCGTCATTTTTCCGGACAGCACCATTTTAACGGATTATGCTCTGGCGCGACTGACGCGTCTGCTGGACGGGCTGGTTGTTTATCCGGAACATATGAAAAAAAATCTCTGGCTCACCAACGGTTTGATTTTTTCGCAGGCTGTGCTTTTGGCGCTCACCGAAAACGGCATGAGCCGCGAGCACGCCTATGCATTGGTGCAGAAAAATGCCATGCACTGCTGGGAGAGCGGTGAAAGCTTTAAAAGCATCATCCATGCCGATAGCGAAATTGCGCAGGTTTTGTCGCCTGAGCAAATCGATGATTGTTTTGATGAACGACGTGCGGTACAACACGTTGATTTCATCTTTAAAAAAGTTGGTTTATAACTCGTGCTTTTCTCAAGAAACTGAAAGGAGAGAGCGTTGAAAAAAGTAATCGCAGAATATGGCTATAAGACGCTATACGAAACAGACAATAACGATGAAATTCTCTGCAAATTCACCGATGATCTGGTTGATGGCCGCGGCCATGTTAAAGGATCGGTGAAAAACAAGTCGGCCATCAACGCTGCAATTGCAGCGCATCTGTTCAAGGTGTTGTCCGGTTATCACGTGCCGACCCATTTCAAAAATCAAAAAACTGCCAAAGAATTGACCTTGAAAAACGCCGAGATCGTTCCGGTTCTCGTCAAGCTGTCAAATGAGGTGAATGATGACGGCGTTGTTGTGCCGACACTGTCATATGATTCGCTGGCCGACGGTTCGGCCAAAACCGTTGAGGTGAAAGATATTATTGCCGCGGAGCTTTTCTCGGCTGACGAAATGGCTGATGTGCGCCGCTATACCTTGAAAATCAATGTGATTCTGCGCAGCCTGTTTGACCGCCGCGGTATTGAGCTGCTCGGATTTACAACCCAGTTCGGCTTTTTCAATGGCAAATTGCTCGTCTGCAACGAGTTTACGCCCGATACGTGTGACCTCAAAGATGCCGGCTCACGCACCAAATTCACCACGACATACCTAATCTCTCACCTTGATAATGCCGACGAGTTGTACGAGCAGGTTCAAGCCAAAATGTTGATTTAAGGAAATTTAAATATGAACCGGGAAGGTGTGCCGACTATCCTTGGGCTGGCTTTTTTTAGCCTGCTCGTTGGCTGGTTCGGCTTGAACTATGGTTTTGTTTTGCTGGTAATTCTTGCCGGCGTTGCGCTGCTGTTGATGCTGTTCGCGATCTTTTTCTTCCGGGATCCCAAGCGCGTACCGCCGGAACAGAAAAACTGTGTCGTGTCGCCTGCGGATGGCAAAATCATCGCCATTGATGTGATTGACGAAAACGAATTTATCGAGGGGCCGGCCAAACGCATCGCCATATTTTTATCGCTTTTTAATGTGCATGTGAATTATGTGCCGTTCGCCGGCAGTGTTGACCTGGTGCGTTTCAAACGGGGCTCCAATGTACGCGCCGATCTGCCTGAAGCTTCGGCGCACAATGTCAATATTTTAACCGGCCTGCTGACCGAACACGGCAAGCTCGCCTTTAAACAATCGACCGGCATGGTGGCGCGCCGATTGGTCAATGTCCTGCGTCTCGGCGATCAGGTCGAAACCGGCCAAAAATTCGGCATCATCAAGTTCGGTTCTCGGATGGAAGTGTACCTGCCGATGCAGGCGGAGGTCAAGGTCAATTTGGGCGACCGCGTTCGCGCCGGTGAAACGATAATTGCGGTGTTCAATGAGTAAAGCAGCCAGACAATATATCACGGTCCCGAACCTTTTTACAACGCTCAATCTATTTTGCGGTTTTGCCTCCGTCATTGCGACCATGTCGGGAAAATACGCCGCCGCGGGATGGATCATTTTTATGGCCGGCATTTTTGACGCCCTTGACGGACGAATTGCGCGCGCATCCGGGCAAAGCTCGGAATTTGGGTTGCAGATGGACTCCTTCGCCGACGTCATCGCCGGCGGTATGGCGCCTTCAATTTTGCTGTATCAATACTATTTAAAAGATGTCGGCAGCCATATCGTGCTCGGATTGATGCTTGGCTTTTTGCCGTTGCTGTTTGCCACGTTTCGGCTGGCCCGTTTTAATGTAATGACGACGCGCGAAGGGCGAAAATCATACTATACCGGCATGCCGGCGCCCATGGCCGCCTCTACGCTTGCCAGTCTGGTGATTTTGCACGCGCACGTCAGCTGGCCAATCCTGCTGCGTCTGACGCTGTTCATGACGCCGATGGTTGCCCTGGCGATGGCCAGTCAAATGCATTACGAAAGCTTTCCGCGCTTTTCCATCAAAGAACGCGGCGCCAATCGTTTCAAACTTTTTATGTTATTTGCCGGACTGATTAATCTGTTCATTTTTCCCGAGTTCACACTGTTTGTCTTTATGATGATCTATTTTCTCTCCGGCCCAACCATTTTTTTCTACGGTTTGATCATTAATTCACATCACCCCGAAGCCGGATTGGATGATGAAGATCTGGCGACGGATTCGTGATCAACAGGATCGTTCCTTACTCTCGGCCCGACGCCAATTTTTGTTTGTAAAATTATATAACATGACGTGAGCGAGCCGATTCAGCGGAACATATTGCTTGCAATTCTGTGAAATCTACAATATATTTATCAGTTATTTGCGTTATGAGGGAACACCTTGATTTTTAAAAGGAGGTGAAAATATGTTTCCCGCAATGGGCATGCCCGAAATGCTCGTAATTTTGGTTGTGGTTTTACTCCTGTTCGGTTCCAAACGTTTACCTGAACTGGCGCGCGGCATTGGCAAAAGTATGCGCGAATTTAAAAAAGCAGCCGAAGATGTTCGTAAAGAAATCGACATCACTGACGATAAATAAAAGAGTAGGAGAAATTTATGTTTGGTGGATTAGGCCCCCCGGAAATTATCATCATATTTTTGGTGATTGTCTTGTTGTTTGGCGGCAAAAAACTGCCGGAATTGGCCAAAGGCCTCGGCAAGGGTATTAAAGAATTTAAAAAAGCGCAAACCGACGAAGACGACGACAGCAAAAAAGACGAAAGATCAAAAATTATTAAAGACTAATATATAATCTATATTTGTCCTGATTTTTACCAAACGGCGTCATGGAATTTCCCAGACGCCGTTTTGTACTCTAATCGTTATTGTTAACCAAACCCTTAAGGGACGTTAGTTTGGACCTTTCGATTCTGGATTTTCAACAATCTCGTGAAAAACTGGCACGCGGCGAAACGACGTGCGTTGAATTGACGCAGGCGTATCTCGATAAAATTCGCCGAGCACAAGATCTCAACGCCTATATTACGGTTCTTGAAACCGAGTCCCTCGAGCAAGCGCACCATGTTGATGAAAAAATGGCGGCCGGAACAGCCGGTTCCCTCGCCGGTCTCGTGCTCGGCGTCAAAGATCTCATCACGCTGAAAGGCGCGCCTACGACCTGCGGCTCCAGGATTCTCTCCAACTTTATGTCGCCTTATAACGCTACGGTCATTGAAAAATTGCTCGCCGAGGATATTGTTGTCATCGGCAAAACCAATATGGATGAATACGCCATGGGATCATCCAACGAGTCCTCATGGTTTGGGCCGGTGAAAAATCCGCGGGACCCTGAACGGGTGCCTGGCGGCTCCTCCGGTGGATCGGCGGCCGCCGTCGCTGGAGATTTGTGCATGGCCGCGCTTGGCAGCGATACCGGCGGCTCCATTCGCCAACCCGCCTCTTTTTGCGGCGTGGTCGGCCTCAAGCCAACCTATGGACGCGTCTCGCGTTTTGGGCTCGTCGCCTACGCCTCATCCCTGGATCAAATTGGCCCGATCACCAAATCCGTTGCCGATGCCGCGCTCTTGTTGAATTTTATTGCCGGGCATGACAAGCGAGATTCCACGTCCGCAAATGTTCCTACTGAAAACTATATGTCTTTTTTAAATCAGGATGTGACGGGCTTGCGCATCGGCTTGCCGAAAGAATATTTTGCCGCCGGACTTGATCCGGAGGTCAGAAAACCAATTCAGGCCAAGATCGATTTTTTAACGCAATCCGGCGCTCAACTTGTCGAGGTCTCGCTGCCAAATACCGAATATGCAATCGCCGCGTATTATATTATTGCAACGGCGGAAGCATCCTCAAATCTGGCGCGCTTTGACGGCGCGCGTTACGGTGTTCGTTCTGCCGAGGCGACCGACCTCGAATCCATGTATGTCAAAAGCCGCACCGAGGGTTTTGGCGCGGAAGTCAAACGCCGTATCATGCTCGGCACCTATGTGTTGTCATCCGGCTATTATGACGCCTATTATCGCAAAGCGCAAAAAGTCCGCACGCTCATCAAAGAGGATTTTGACAATGCGCTAAAAGATGTGGATTGTCTTCTCGCACCGGTTGCGCCGACCACAGCCTTCAAACTGAATGAAATGGTCGACGATCCGCTCACCATGTACTTGTCCGATGTCTATACGGTATCGCTCAATATGGCCGGATTGCCGGGTATCGCCGTTCCCTGCGGCGCCGACTCACAAGGACTACCTGTCGGTTTGCAGCTCATCGGCAAACCGTTTGCCGAAGGCACAATTATTCGTGTCGCTGATTTTTTGGAAAAAAGCAATTAACCCAAACGGAATCGATTTATGCATTACGAGCCGGTCATTGGTCTTGAAGTCCACGTTCAGCTCAAGACCGACACAAAAATATTCTGCAACTGCTCAACCACATTCGGCGCGGCGCCTAACAGTCAGGTGTGTCCCGTGTGTCTTGGCATGCCCGGCGTGCTCCCCGTTTTGAATGAACGCGTTGTGGAATTTGCCACGCGACTGGCCTTGGCTACGGATTGCCATATCAATGATTTTTCCGTTTTTGCTCGTAAAAATTATTTTTATCCCGATCTCCCGAAAGCTTATCAGATTTCTCAATTTGAAGAACCGTTTTGCGAACACGGCCATCTGGATATTCACGTTGAAGGCGAGGAGCCAAAGACCATCGGCATAACCCGCATTCACCTGGAGGAAGATGCCGGTAAATCGCTGCACGCCGAATCGTTTGTCGGTAAAAATGAAACGCTCATCGACGTCAACCGTTGCGGTACGCCGTTGGCGGAAATTGTCAGCGAGCCCGATTTTCGTTCCGCCAAAGAAGCGTACGAATATCTGGTCAAGCTTCGCCAGATTGTCGTGTATCTCGGCATCTGCGATGGTAACATGGAAGAAGGCAGCTTGCGTTGCGATGCCAATGTCTCCATTCGCCCGGTGGGTCAGGAAGAATTTGGCGTCAAGACCGAATTAAAGAATATGAATTCGTTCCGAGCCGTGGAAAAAGCCATCGAGTATGAAATTCATCGACAGGAAATGGTGTTAGAGAGTGGCGGCAGGATTGAGCAACAAACGTTGTTATGGGATGCGAATCGAAACGTTGCTGAAGCCATGCGCAGCAAAGAGTACTCGCACGATTATCGTTATTTTCCGGATCCCGATCTTGTACCGATTTACGTGACCAAAGAGTATATAAACAAGGTTGTGACCGAGATGCCCGAGCTGCCGGAGAGCAAGCGTTTGCGTTTCACCTCCGAGTTCGGTCTGCCGGAATATGATGCGATGGTGCTGACGGAATCTCCCGATTTGGCAGCCTATTTTGAACAGGTCGCCGGATTGGTCAACGATAAAAAGCTTGCCAGCAATTGGGTGATGGGCCAGGTGCTCAGAGCACTCAAAGGGCATAACGAGGCTATTGATCATTTTCCGGTGACGCCACCATTTCTCGCCGAAATCTTGCATCTGCTCGAAGAGAAAACGATCAATGCGGCAACCGGAAAAATCGTTTTTGATGAATGCCTGGCAACAGGCAAAGAACCCAAAGTGATTGTCGAGGAAAAAGGTCTCGCGCAAATAAATGATACCGATGAAATTGAATCCGCGATAAATGATGTTATTCAGGCGAATCCCCGGGACGTGGAGGATTATCTTGGCGGCAACGGCAAGGTTCTCGGTTTTTTCATGGGCCAGGTGATGCGCGCCACAAAAGGCAAGGCCAATCCACAGACGGTCAATCAATTGTTGCGGGATAAATTGAACGCACTCAAGTAAACAAAGGAAATTAATAGAAGGACTGGACTTTTATGGTTACAACTGCTGATTTTCGCACAGGACTAATCGTAAAAATTGATGGCGAATTATTTTCGATCGTCGAATTTCAACATGTAAAAATGGCGCGCGGCGCCGCCTTTACGCGAACAAAACTGAAAAGCATGCAAAGTGGTCGCGTGCTGGAACGCACCTTCCGCGGCAGTGACAAACTGGAAGATGTTCGCGTTGAACGCCGCAACATGCAATACCTGTATCGCGAAGGCGATCTCCTCATCTGTATGGATAACGAAACGTATGAACAGCTTGGTGTTGCCGCCGACTTGATGTCGCCCGGCACCGATTTTCTCAAAGAGGGGCAGCAGGTCAGCTTGCTGCTGGATGGCGCGACACCGATTGCCGCAGAAATGCCGCTGTTTGTTGAGCTGGAAATTGTCGAAACCGACCCCGGTTTTAAAGGCGATACCGTTTCCGGCGCCACAAAACCGGCGACCGTCGAAACTGGCGGCGTTGTGCAGGTGCCGATGTTTTTGGAAACCGGCACAGTGATCAAAATTGATACCAGGACCTCTACATATCTCGAGCGTGTGAACAAATAAAAGGAGTGGGGATCATGAGAGCGAGTCAGATTAAAGAACTGGTGGGAATCGTTGAAAAGAGTAATATCGACGAGCTGGAAGTGACCAAATGGTGGGGACATAAAGTTCGAATTCGCAAGAATGCCGGTGCGACTGTGAGCACGCCTGTTGAGTATGTTGATGTTCCCGTTCAAGCTCCGGCAAAACCGGCCCCAAGACCTGCCGCTCCGGAACCAGCGCCTGTTGTCGAAACCGCGGCGCCGACGGAAAAAAACAATTACATGGAAATCAAAGCGCCAATGGTCGGTACGTTTTACCGAGCACCGTCACCTGACGCAGCCATGTTTGTCAAGGAAGGCGATGTCGTGTCCAAGGGACAGACGCTCTGCATCATTGAGGCCATGAAGTTGATGAATGAACTTGAAGCCGATATCAGCGGACGCATCGTGAAAATCCTTGTTGACAATGCGCAGCCGGTTGAATATAATCAGCCGTTATTCTTAATTGATCCGTCGTAATTGAGGTTTTGCCAGTGTTTAAAAAGATACTTATAGCGAACCGGGGTGAAATCGCGTTACGCATCATTCGGGCATGCAAAGAATTGGGCATAGAAACCGTCGCTGTGTACAGCGAGGCGGACCGTGACAGTTTGCATGTTCGATTCGCTGATGACGCCGTGTGTATCGGTCCGCCGCAGAGTCAAAATAGCTATCTCAAAATTACAAATCTCATCAGCGCCGCCGAAATTACCAATGCCGAAGCCATTCATCCGGGTTATGGCTTTTTGTCGGAAAATGCGCGATTTGCCGAGATTTGTGAA
>CAYSNA010000048.1:0-18619 GCA_964432185.1 uncultured Cytophagia bacterium | reverse complement strand
GTTATGAAAAACTAGAAATGATAACCGAGGCCAACCGCAATAGCGATGTTGGTACGGCTGTAGGTTTGCGAGTAACCTGACATTTCGACGGTGTGGTCATCGTACATGGTGTAAAGACCGCCGAGATCAACAGTGAAGGCATCAGTCAATTTATAAGCAACGCCCAAACCGACGGTGTTGCTGCTCAAGCTATGGCTGATATCTGTTTGATACTCGTCACTGACGCCCGTTTGTGCGCGCAAAAAGCCGGCGCTAAGCAGCAGGGCATCGCTGAGATCATATTCGGCGCCAACGGCCACTTCGAGGTAATTGTTGTCGACCAGTTCTTCGCGGCCATCCCAATCGGCTTTTTTATCAAAATAATAATTCACCGAAAGCTGCGCACGAAGCTGCGGCATAACGCCATATTCAGCACCAACAGCCAAAATAGCCGGGATGTCAGCTTTCGATTTCGCTTTATCAGGGAACATACCCGAACCGTCAACCTCGGTCGCATTGGTTAATTCCAGCCCAGTATTCAATTCGTATTTAATACCGATATTCAAATTTTCCATCGGTTTGACATTGAGGCCAATAATGGGTGTAATGGCCGAACCAGTTTGCTCGGCATCAACCTCAAGATCCTGCACCATTGGAATGTAGGCGGCGGCCGCCGGATTAATCTGAGACAAAGCCTGGAAAAACGATACGGCAGATACAAAGCTGCCGTTGAACATCGGCGGAAATGTCGGATTGATTTGGATATTTTTAATGCTGCCTTCGTAGATGTTGACGGCGGAAATATAGCGGGCGCCAACAGCAACAGCAAACATGTCATTGATTTGGTAGGATCCGTTTACCTGAAAGCCATAATAGACAGAACTTCCGTTAAACGCGATGTCAGCCTTGTAGCCGCTTGTCGGAACGCCAAGCGCACTGATCATGCCCGGCATAGCGGCCAGCGGCATTTCAAAGGACGGCAGACCGTTCGCAAACTCGGCTGTACCGCCTCCACCATTTGGACCAAAACCAAATGAAACGGCCCATTTGTCCTGTTTATAGGCGGCATAAAAATTTGGAAAAAGTGGAACGTTCACTTCACCAACATATTCGCCCAGCCTCGAATTATCGACCGTTTTCTCCTGCATAATAGTTTGGTTGTAGAACGCGACGTGCCAGCCATTTTGTAACTGCGTCAGACCGGCGGGATTAAAGTAGATGGCATCAATGTCTGTTGATGCATTTCGTGACAGGGTTCGAACAAATTGCGCACTCTGGTTCGTATTCGTTACAATACCACCTGCAAAAACCATGTGTGCCACAGCGAGTACAGCGACAACAAACAATGCTTTTCTCATAGCATCTCTCTCCTTTAATGATGATGAATGGTGTTCGCTTGAACTTGGTTCAAGATAGATAATCTTGTCATTCGGTACAAGTAATTTTTAAAAAAATTTTTATCTCTACGAGAGGCCATTTCTGTTGAAATGTCATTTTTGTGCGCACTCGTTTTGGAAAAAAGTAGAGAATTCTTATATTGCACAGCGAAATCAAAAATCACTCTTTACAATATTATGGAGCACCATATGACTTTTCTATACCTTTGTTCCGACACAATGGGCCAGGGCAATCCCGACCTTGGAAAAAATTTGCTCGCCGTTTTTTTGCAGAAACTCGCCGATTCGGATGTGCAGATCGATGTCATCGGCTGCGTGAACAATGGCATTGCCTTGACGACGACCGGGAGTCCGGTTTTGGACAGCCTGAAAAAACTGCAGGAACGCGGCGCCCGTATCGCGACCTGCGGCACGTGCCTGGATTTTCACAACAAACGCGATGAAGTGCTGATTGGCGAGATTGGGACAATGGACGGCACGGTTCAGATTATGGCGATGGCGGATAAAGTGATTCGACCCTGTTAAGAGTGCGCGAAAAAGGAAGGTGGGCGCCCCGCTCTGCAGGACGCCCATTGAGGGATAGAAAAACGGGTGGCTTGTTATCACCCGTCTAGTTTTTACATTCGCCGGTTCGAACATTGCTCATGTAGCGTTGTCCGTCGACAGAAATCTCCGCCTCGCCTTCGCCAATGACAATATTGATCTCACGATCCACCGTTTTTTCCGCGTAGCCGCGTGCGCCGTCAAATACGATATCCGCATGAAAAGTGCCGGTGATGGTGCCGCTGACCTTTTCCGCCAAATTCCGACGGCTGCCTTTGGGGCCGACGAGATCGGTCACCGTCAAGTTGACGACATGATCCGAGATGCGGGTAAAATTTTTCGTTGTGATGGTATCGACAGCCGCGCGCGTGTAGGTGCCGTTGACCGTAATCAACTCCTCGTTGGCGTTCGTCGCCACAAAAGCGCCCTGAATCTCTTTTAAATCATGCGCCACGCGAAAATTTTTGTGATAGCCATCGCCTTCAACAATATTAAAATGAATCGTTCGCGCCGTATCGTCTTCGGTGATGAAGTATTTTTGTGTCTCGCCGTTGGTGTTGAAGAACTGGTAGGTAAAAGTTCGATCCCAATACCCATAGGGGATGTCGCCGGCCACACCGCGTTCGCGCTGCACAACAAGCGTCCAGGTAGCCGTGGTTTCATCGTATGTGGCTTGACGATAATCCAGAAAACCGTCATCGGTGACTTTGCCCAAACGGATCGAATTCGTTAATTCAAACACATCAGCAACCTGATCCATGACACCACCGGATTCTTCTCCAATGGCGCCGGCGACGGATTCAGCAATATCATCGCTGGCTTGAATGCTGCTGGAAATGTCCGGCGTGGGCGCCGTGGTATTTTCTTTACTGCAGCCGGTTAACATCACCAACAGAAAAGCGAGAGAAACAACAGAAACAACGGCAACACGTTTGATTTTGAACTTCATGACCTTCTCCTTAAAATTATGTCGAGATTTAAAATTGTCTGTCGAGTGTCGCGACTCGCTCCTCCTTAATCAACCATTATGCCAAAAATCTACGAGCAATCTAACGGGCTGATTTTATGAAACTAACGCTGCATGAAAAATCTCGTATGACCTCCGAAATGTTTTCCCGGCTCAACAAAACCGGCGAACATTCGACAAATTGGTCGAGAAACGCCTGGGGATATTGGCAGCAAAAATAAAACGTGCCTTCGAGTCCGTTTTAGGCCGGCCCTGTTCGGGTTGATGTAAAACAGTGTCATTGTCTTTTTTTCTATTTGTCAAATTCAATCATATCGCTATATTAGACATCCCGCAAGCTTGAATTATCTTCAAGGAAACTGAACCATGTCAAAGTCACTCAATAGAAGAAATTTTCTCAAAGGGTTCGGTATGGCTGCTGCCGCGCCAATGTTCGTTCCGGCGCGCGTATGGAGCGGCAACGATGTACCGAGCGATAGAATACGTGTTGCTGTGGTTGGTATTGGCAAACAAGGCACCGGCTTGCTGCGTGGTTTTTTACATGCGTCGGGCACCCAGGTACTCGCGGTCTGCGATGTCGATCGTAAAAAACTGGCGCGAGGCGAGCAATGGATTAATGAGTTTTATGCTGAAAAAAACGGCGCCTCATACAAGGCCTGCCAGGCCACGGTCGATTTTCGCGATATTATCGCCCGCGATGATGTGGATGCCATTGTCCTCGGTACGCCTGACCATTGGCACGCCATTCCGTCCATCCTGGCGGCGCGCGCCGGCATGGATATTTATTGTGAAAAACCGCTTTCGCTGACCATCGGCGAAGCCCGGCAGATGGTGGATGAGGTTCGCCGCAACGGCCGCGTCTTTCAGACCGGCAGCATGCAGCGTTCCTCGGATCGCTTCCGCCATGCGTGTGAGCTGGTGCGCAATGGTTATATTGGCGACATTAAACACATTCGCGTCTCCATTGCAACGGGTTTCATCCCGCATCCCATCGATTGTGATTTGCCGGCGGAACCTCGTCCGGAAGAACTGGAGTGGGACTTGTGGCAGGGCCAGGCGCCGGATCGCCCGTACAACAACGTTCTCGCGCCGACGATCGATTTTGATGGCTGGCCGGCGTGGCGAAACTATCGCGCCTACTCCGGCGGCGGCATGACCGACTGGGGCGCGCACCATTTTGATATTGCGCAATGGGGCATCGGCATGGATGAGAGCGGCCCGGTGGAGATTATTCCGGCAAGCCACAGTGACTTTGGTTTGCTCACCTACCGTTATCAAAACGGCATTGAAATGACCACGGATTTTGAAGACAATTTTATCCGCTTTGAGGGAACGCACGGCACAGTGACGGTAAACCGCTCCATGCTGAAAACGGATCCGGCGCATCTGATCAACGAGAAAATCGGTCCAAACGATATTCATCTGTATCGCAGCAACAATCACCACCAGGACTTTTTGGATGCGATCCGCAATCGCACTAGACCCATTACCGATGTTGAAATCGGCGCGCGTTCGGTCACCGTCTGTCACCTCGGCAATTTGGCGCATCAACTGGATCGGCCGCTCAAATGGAATCCCAACGCGGAAGAATTTATTGGCGATGACGAAGCGAACAAATTGCGTTTTCGCGCCCGCCGCAGTCCGTGGATGATATAAACCATCGGCCCGGTTCATCAGGCCTTCAAGCTTGGATTTTTTTCGTGAACCGGGCATTTGACGTAGTGAGGCAAAAAATGACAACATCGTCAGAGCCATCTATTCACTTGCGAAAAAGATTTTTTCAAATATATTCTTTATTATCAAACCATCATCTTTGCAATCAGCCCAGTCGGCAAAGGAAGTGATGTTCATGGCACTAACAAAACCACTCTTTTATACTGCACAGTTTTTATTCTTTAAATATATGGCATTCGATGTTTCATCCTGGATTGATTACTATTTTTTCACACACAACTCCAAGACATAAAGAAGCCGAATTTTTGAACTCGGATGTTCGACCAACTATGCGTCAGTCAAGTCTCGAATAAATCGTAATGCTTTTGCAGGAACACCCTTTGCGAAAAAGTGACTTGTTTAAATGACATATTTAAAGACGCTGTAAAAATGGGACAATGTAATGTGGTGAAAATTCCGGACATCCGAAGGTCAATAAAGATATCGACAACGACATTCATCGGGGCAAGGGAAAGGATATGAATCGTGAAAAGACGTGATTTCTTGAAAAGAACTGTTATGTCCACTGCCGTGTTTGCGGCGCCGACAATTGTTCCGGCAAAAGTTTTAGGTCGAAGCGGCCAGGTGTTGACGAGCAATAAAATCACCATGGCGTGCATTGGCGTAGGCTGGCAAGGCACGGGCAATATGGAGAATTTTTTACGCGAGTCCGATTGCCAGGTTGTCGCGGTATGTGATCTCGACAAGAATCACTTGGAAAACGCACGGCGTATCGTCAATCGCACGTATAAAAATGAAGATTGTCAGACATATCATGATTTTCGCGAGGTTATGGCGCGCGACGATATTGACACCGTCATGCTCGGCCTGCCGGATCACTGGCATGCCATTCCGGCGATTGCCGCGGCGCGTGCCGGCAAAGATGTGTTTGGCGAAAAACCCCTGTCGCACACATTAAAAGAAGGCCGCGCCATGGTTGAGGCGATGAAAAAATATGGCCGCGTGTGGCAAACCGGATCGTGGCAGCGGTCCGAATCGAACTTTCGTCGCGGCGCCGAACTGGTGCGTAATGGTCGAATCGGCAAGGTGCATACCGTTGAAGTCGGTTTACCCGACGGGCATGCTGATTTCGCCGGCACATTCGGCCAGGATCAGATTCAGCCGCCGCCGCCGGAACTTGATTACGATTTTTGGCTCGGCCCGGCGCCCTATGCGCCTTATGCTATTGAACGCGTGCACAAAAACTGGCGCTGGCACCTGGATTACGGCGGCGGTCAAATTATGGACTGGGTCGGCCACCACAATGACATTGCGCACTGGGGGCTTGGATACGACAACACCGGCCCGGTTGAAGTTGAGGGCACCGGCGACTATCCAAAAGATGGGTTCCGCGATACGGCGACAAAATATTGGGTGGACTGCACCTATGCCACAGGCGTAAAATCGATCCTTGCCGGAGGTTACCGGGAGATCCGCGGCGGCACGCGCTGGATCGGCGATCTCGGCTGGATTCACGTCACCCGCGGCGGCTGGATTGATGCCAGCTCCCCGTCCATCTTGAAGGAAGAACTCGGACCCGATGACATTCACTACCTGAATTCGCCCGGTCATTTTCGCAATTTCCTCGACTGTGTCAAATCCCGCGAAGACACATTGACCCCGTGTGAAACGGCGCATCGCTCCGCCTCGCCGGGCCATCTCGGCCAGATTTCCATGTTATTGGGACGAAAGATCAAATTTAATCCGGAAACAGAAGAAATTATTGGCGACGACACGGCGTCGCGGATGCTCGGTAAATCGTATCGCGCGCCGTGGATTCTTTAGCGAACCAACAGAGGAATCTGTTTTGAAATGTTTTTTAACCGTACTATCCAGTTTATTGATTCTGCTGACCGCCTGCGATCGACCGGACCATCCGCAGCGCGGCAGCAACCATAAAGTGCAAAAGCGCGTTCCGGCTGTGTGCATCGTTGATGAAGCCTCGTTGCGCGACGGCCCAACGGCCACTGCCGAGTGGATCACCTCGATTTCTTTGGGCGAAAAACTCGTCTGGCACGGCATTGGCGAAATCGACTCGACCAAAGAATCACGTGAATATTACAAAGTGGAATTGTCGGACAGCACGGTTGGCTGGACGACATCATATGCGCTGGAGTTGAACGCCGAACCGGCGGTTGTGACCGAACGCGCGCTGGTATATCGCCGGCCCGATCTTAAAACCATGACCGACAAGGAATTTGCGCCCATGGAATTCGTCGCCATTTTGGAGATCGATGTGGACTGGCTGCGCGTCATTGGCGAGAATCGTAAAAAACGCGGCTGGATCGAACGGTCTGCGGCGTCGCTCAAGGAAGATGATATCGCCGTTGGAGTTCTTGCCTCCAAAGCGTTAAAAGAAAAAGAGGCGGACACACGCCGGCAACGCATCATTGATATCATTGAAAATCCGGCTTTTGCCAATTCAAATTTTATTGATGACCTGATCGAGATTGTCAATTTTCCGGAAAAGAATGATTAATCATTTTTCCCGGATTTCAGTTTTTACACAAGATCAAAAAGCTCATTGGTCTGTAGGATCATTGCTATGAAAAGACGCACATTCCTGAAAACATCCATCGCCGCAACAGCGCCATTGATTGTTCCGGCGCATGTGCTCGGCGGCCGTTTTACACCACCCAGTGATAAAATTGTTATGGGATGCATCGGCGTTGGCGGCATGGGAACAGGCCATGTTCGGTCTTTTCTTGGATTTGATGACACGCAGCTGGTGGCCGTGTGCGATGTTCGCAAAGAACACCGCGAGCACGCCAAAAGCCTGATTGATGAAAAATACGGCAACACCGATTGCGTACCCTACAACGACTTTCGCGAATTACTCGATCGTGATGATATTGACGCCATTATGACCGCCACACCGGATAATTGGCACGCGCTCATCGGTTTGGAAGCTGCTCGACAGGGCAAGGATATGTATTTTGAAAAACCGCTGGCGTTGAGTATTGGCGAAAGTCAGGCGCTGCGTGACGCGGTGAAAAAATCCGGCATTATTTTTCAGCTCGGCACGCAGCAGCGCTCGGAGATCAAATTTCGTCATACGATCGAGCTGATTCGCAACGGTTATCTCGGCGAACTGCAAACGGTCATGATCGGTTCGGCGAGCTATGAACAAATCCCCAAACAACCGGAACAAAAAGCTCCCGCCGGATTTGATTACGATTTCTGGCTCGGTCCCGCTCCCTGGGCGCCCTATACGTTCGAGCGCTGCACCAGACAGTGGACGCTGATCGCCGACTATTCGCTCGGCTGCATCAGCGGCGCATGGGGCATTCATTCGGTGGATATGGTGCAGTGGGTTAACCGGTCGGACGACGCGACGCCGGTCACCGCCGAGGGCAGCGGTTTTTTCCCGACGGACGGCTTTTACGATACGGCGCAACATTTTGAGGTTGAGCATCACTATAAAAATGGTGTCACGCTCATTCACATGGATATGGAGACGGCAAAAAAACGCGCCTGGCAATTTGATCTTTTTCACATGGCGATTTTATTCGTCGGCAGCGACGGCTGGATTTACACCGGCCGCGGTTTTATGGATGCGGAGCCCAAATCGCTGTTGACACAAAAACTGGGCGCGAATGATGAGCGGTTGCCGTTCAGCATCGATCATCGCCGCAATTTTCTCGATTGCGTCAAAAGCCGCAAACAACCGGTCTCCCATATCGATTCCGCTTTTTATGCGGATGTCACGTGTCATCAGGCGCACATTGCCATGACGCTTGGCCGCAAAGTGACGTGGGATGCGGAAGCGGAAGAATTCGTCAATGATGCGGAAGCCAACCGGATGAAAAACAGACCGATGCGGAGTCCGTGGCATTTGTAATGGTCTTTGATTTATTTACTTTTGGTGGACAATGAAACTCGACAAAATTCTCAACACACTTTTTCTGGCGGCCGCTTGTTTTGTGCTGCTGTTCGCACACATGTCCGTGGCGGAGATTTCGGCTGACGAACGGGAAAAAATTCAAGACGCCGTGCCGAGCCGCGCTTGTGCTCAACCGGCCGAGCCGCGCAAACTGCTCATCACCACGCTAAACGTTAAAAAAGGACAGCCGGGGTACGGCCACAAATCCATTCCTCATGGGCTGCTCGCCTTTCAACTTTTGGGCGAAAAAACCGGCGCCTACGATGTGGTCGTCTCCAACGACACTCTCATGTTCACTAAAGAAAATCTCGCCCAATTCGATGCCGTCTGCTTTCTCAACACGGCCGGCGTGCTCTGGAGCGATCCAACGCTGCGAATGAATCTTCTCGATTTTGTCTCGCAGGGCGGCGGTTTTATCGGCATTCACGCGGCGGGCGCGACGTTTGTGCAATGGCCCGAGTACTGGCAGTTCCCGGCGTTCGGCGAAATGCTCGGCGCCTATGAAGACGGCGGCCATCCCTGGGCGCCGGATGAAACGATCACGCTCAAGGTTGAAGAATCGGAGCATCCGTTAACGTCCATGTTCAAAACCAATACGTTTGAGATACAAGATGAAGTTTTCCAGTTCCGCGCTCCATACTCGCGTGATGCCCTGCGTATCCTCTTGACCATTGATACGGACAAAACTGATATGAATCCGGATCGCCGCTTTTTGGCCGAACGTTTGGCCGATAAAGATTTTGCCATGAGCTGGATTCGTCAATACGGCAAAGGGCGCGTTTTTTATACCAGCCTAGGCCACAATCCTGAAATTTACTGGAACGCTCCGGTGCTCGAACATATGCTGGCGGGCATTCAATATGCACTTGGCGATCTGCCGGCAGATGCGACACCGAGCACTCAAATAAAACATAAAGACAAAAAATGATGAAACGACGAGACTTTCTCAAAACAGCGGCATTAACAACCGGCGCCATATCGGCCCCGGTGATCATTCCCGGTTCGGCGCTGGGAAAAAACGGCGCCGTCGCGCCAAGCAACCGCATCGTGATGGGCTGTATCGGACTCGGTGGGCAGGGCACGCACAATATGCGCGCGTTTATCAACCAACCGGACACCGAAATCATCGCCCTCTGCGATGTCGATGAAGGTGTCGGCGATTTTGACATGCTGTATCAGGAGCCCGGCAACAATGCCGCCGGCCTGGCACCGGCCGCGCAAAAAGCCATCACCGCCTATCAGAATAAAAACATCAGCAAAACAGCGGCGGATTTTTCCACCTATATCGATTTCCGCGAGATGCTCGCGCGTGACGATATTGATGCGGTCACCGTGTGCACACCGGATCACTGGCATGGCCTCATCTCCATCGCCGCAGCCCAAGCCGGCAAAGACATTTATTGCGAAAAACCGCTGGTCAATTCTGTTGCCGAGGGCCGCGCTGTCTGTAATGCGGTGCAGTTTAAGAATCGCATCCTGCAGACCGGCAGTCACGAACGTTCCAACAACAGCGTCCGTTACGCCTATGAACTGGTAAAAAACGGCCGCATCGGCAAACTCGAGGAAATTCATGTGAATCTGCCAAATTCGGACAATCATCACATGACCTTGCGGCAGGACAGCGGTCCGCATCCGGTGATGCCGATCCCGAAAGGATTTCATTATGATTTATGGCTCGGGCCGGCGTCATGGGCCGAGTACACCAAAAAGCGGACGCATTTCTGGTGGCGCTTTATTCTCGAAACCGGCGGCGGCGAAATGACAGACCGGGGCGCGCACATCATCGATCTGGCGCAGTTTATTAACGACGCCGACGACACCGGCCCCATCGAGTTCAAAGCCAAAGGCGAACAGGTTACCAGCAAACTTTTTGATTGTTTTATCGAATACGAATTCGAGTGCCGTTATGCCAATGGCCTCAAACTCATCGGCACGAGTGAAGGCGAGCGCGGCCTCAAGCTGGTTGGCGAGAACGGCTGGATTTTCATCCATATTCACGGCGGTCGTCTGGAAGCGTCCAATCCGGATATCCTGACCGCAAAAATCGGTCCGCATGAAATTCATACGCAATACAGTCCCGGGCACCATCGTAATTTTCTCGACTCGGTCAAGTCGCGCAAAAAAGCCATTGCGCACGAAGAGATCGGCCATCGCACCGCCACCATTTGCCATCTTTTGAACATCGCCATGCTGCTCGACAAGCCGATTGCCTGGGATCCGGTCAAGGAAATCAGTACGGATGATGAAATCAACAAAATGCTAAAAAAGCCAACTCGGTCGCCCTGGCGATTGTAGATAAACAGCACGTTCCAAGCTGCCCGGCATCTTGGTTCGGCGAGAGATAAAAAAATAAAATAAAACACATAGAACCAAAAGGAGTTCAAAATGACCCGAATCCTGTCCACTCTGCTCATCGTTGTGTTGGCCGTTGGTGCGTTTGCCGCGGACATTGAGACGCTTCTCACCAGCATTGCGTCGTACGATTATGGGGACAGCCGCGACGATTTGACCAGTTTGTCAACTCTGCTTCGCGAAACCTCCGGCGATGCTCTAAAGCTGGCCGAGTACGAAAAAGCCATCATCGCTGTTGTCGGCTCAAAAAAGGCCACTTTTGCGGCCAAACAATTTCTCTGTAAAGAGTTGAGCATTATGGGAACGGAGCTGTCCGTCCCGACATTGGCGAACATGCTGAAAAAGAGCGAGACCGCCGATATTGCCCGTTACGCGCTCGAACGTATTCCCGGTGATGCTGTGGATGCCGCGCTTCTCCAGGCCATGAAGAAAAGCAAAGGAACGGTCAAGGTGGGCGTGATCAATACTATTGGCGAACGCCGACTTGAATCCGCTGCCGCCGATCTGGCAAAACTTTTGACGAACAAAGATACGGCTGCCGCCGAAGCGGCTGCGGCTGCCCTGGGCAAAATAGGCACCGAAAAATCGGCAACGCTGCTGGGCGAAGCCCTGCCCAAGGTTAAGGGTGATGTGCGTGAGGCGCTGGTTGACGCGTATCTGAAAAATGCCGACGCCTTTTTAAAAGCCGGTAATGCGAGCAAAGCTGAAGCGATTTATACCCCGCTTTTTGCGCCAACAGAATCGACGCCAATCCGTTCCGCCGCGTTGACGGGCTTGATAAAGAGCGTCGACAATCCGACCGAACTCATTGTGGATGTATTGAGCAAAGACGAAAATGCCGATATCAAAGGTGTGGCCATCAGCATGGTGCATCAATGCAAACGCGACATGGATTTGAACGCTATCGCGGCGACCCTGCCGAAACTGGATTCGCTGGGCAAGGTCCAACTGCTCACCGCTTTTAAAGTCAAGGGTGATCCGATTGTGCGCGATGCGGTCATCAAGGAACTCGGTTGTAAAGACGAGCAAGTGGTCATCACGGCCATTGAGGCGCTGTCGGTTGTCGGCAATAAATCCGATGTGGTTCTTTTGGCAGAGCTGGCGGCCAATTCGAGTGATGACAAAAAAGAGACGGCCAAGGAAGCGCTGTCGCGCTTGAACGCGAACGGCACAGACGCCGCGATTCTCGCCGCGATCCCGCAAGCCGAAGGCCAGGTCAAAGTTGAACTTGTTGAATCGATTGGCGACCGTCAGATGTCGGATGCGGTTTCAACGCTCATTCAGACCGCCACGGATGACAACGCGCGCGTGCGAGTGGCGTCGCTTCAATCTCTCGGCCAGGTGGCGTCGCCGGATGATCTTGCGGCCGTCATCGACCTGCTCATTCAAGCGCAAGGAAACGCGGAACGCCGCGAAGCCGAACGGGCCGTCGTTGCCATCGCCGGCAAAATTAAAGAGGCCGACAAGCAGGGTGACGCCGTCATTCAAGCCATGTCTGCTGTTGAAGACATGAAGGCAAAAAGTTCGCTCATGCTGGTAGCCGGTCGACTTGGCGATGCGGATGCTCTGCCCATCATGCGCGAGGCGCTCTCCAGCGAAGACAACGATCTCAAACGCGCTGCCATCCTATCGCTTTCCGAATGGCCGACGCCGGAGCCATTGGCCGACCTCGAAAATGTCGCCAAAACAGCCGCCGAAGCGTCCCACAAAGTTTTGGGATTGCGCGGATATATTCAGCTCATCGGCGTCGAGTCCGATCGTCCCAAAGATGAAACCGTGGCGCTGTACAAAAACGCCATCAATCTGGCCGAAGGCACGAGCGAAAAAAGAATGGCGCTCTCCGGATTGAGTGAGGTTCGCAGCGCCGCCGCGCTCGAGCTGGCGGCTTCATACCTTGACGATGACGAGCTCCGCGGCGAAGCTGAAATTGCCGTTATGGGCAATATTTGGGGCGCGCGCGATGCCGATCCGGCAACCGTAAAAACGGCGCTGGAAAAGATTTATCAAAAATCCACTGATGATGATATGAAACGCCGCGCCAAACAGGTGCTGGATCAAATGAATCAGTAAATAGAACATCAGTGTCAGGAGCGACGCTGGACGTGCAACTCTTTCGCAGGCTACGCTTTTTTGTGGAGGGCCGGCGCGATCACGTCGTTCACTTTGATTTTTTCATAGAATGTAAAATCTTGTAATTCAACAGCTTTGCCAATTTATTTCAACGCAAAGCTGTTTGTATTGAATGAGATTTTTCTTATTTTCTTTTCGCTACTAAATCCGAATGATAATGAGAGGGCAAGAACTCATGAAAAATCCACAGGAAAACCCAAAAGGTATCTCTCGACGAAATTTTGTCGGCATGGCGACCGCGACGGTTGCTGCCGCGACGATCGTCCCGCGCCACGTCCTCGGTGGACCGGGCTATACAGCACCATCGGACAAACTGAATATTGGATGCGTTGGTATTGGCGGTAAAGGCCACTCCGATTCCCGTGAAATGCAGGGAGAAAACGTCATCGCGTTGTGCGATGTGGATGAAAATCGTGCCGCTCAGGGCCAGGAAAAAGGCGATTCCGCTTTTGATTGGTACCCGAACGCCAACTTTTACAGAGATTTTCGCGTGATGCTGGATAAAGAAAAAGACCTCGACGCGATCACCGTATCTACTCCCGATCACACACACGCCGTCATCGCGCTTGAAGCGATGAAACGCGGCAAACATGTTTTTGTACAGAAACCATTGACGCACACCATTCACGAAGCCCGCGTGTTGCGCGAAGCAGCGAAAAAATACGGCGTTATTACGCAGATGGGCAACCAGGGCCACGCCGGTGAAGGCGGCCGCCTGGTGAACGAATGGCTGTGGGACGGCGCCATCGGTGATGTGACCGAAGCTCATTGCTGGACCAACCGGCCAATCTGGCCGCAAGGTATAGATGCGCCCACAGAAACGCCCTCGGTTCCGCCAACGCTCGACTGGAACCTGTGGCTCGGCCCGATGGCCTGGCGTCCGTACCATCCGGCCTACGTGCCGTTTGCCTGGCGCGGATTCTGGGATTTCGGCACCGGCGCCCTCGGCGACATGGGCGCTCATATTCTCGACCACGCTTATTGGGCGCTCAAATTAAAGTACCCGACGCACGTGCAAGCCAGCTCGTCGGCTTTTACCAAAGATTCGCCGCCGGTTGCCTCGATGGTCACATATGACTTTCCCGAACGTGATGGCATGCCGCCGGTGCAGCTCACTTGGTACGACGGCGGTCTGATGCCGCGACGCCCGGAAATTATCGAACAAGGCCGCAAAATGGGCGATGGTGGCGGTGGCGTTCTGCTCGTCGGCAGCAAAGGCGCGATTATGTGCTCAACCTATGGCACCAATCCGCGGATCCTCCCGGAAACGAAACACAAAGAATATATTCGAGCCCAAAAAGATGCCGGCGGTCCCAAGATCAAATTGGATCGCTCACCGGGCATTGCGGAAGAATGGCTGCAGGCCATCAAGGAAGGTAAAAAGGAACTGGCCACCACCAATTTCGAGTATTCCGGCCCATTGACCGAAACCATGCTTCTCGGTATGGTCGCCATTAAAATGGCCGATAAAAATATGAAACTCGAATGGGACGGCGAGGCGGGAAAATTCACCAACCTGGATGAAGCGAACGAGCATCTGCACAATGAATATCGCAAAGGTTGGTCGTTTTAAAAAGCTGTCTTTTTTCCGATTTATTTGTATATTTGGGACATCGGCCAAACACGGCCGATGTCTTTTTTTAATCATTTGATTTGCTGTTCGGAATTGTGATGTTTTCTATCAAACTCCGGAAAATTATTCCTCACGCAGAGACACCAAGCCACAAAGAAGAAATTTGATTTTTGAAAATTAATTGCCCTATGGAACGTTGTGTCTTTGAGTCTTGATGTGAGAATTTCTCTTCAATTTTCGAAACGACTCCCGGATTGCCACAGTTAAACATTGTGCACTCTAACTTATTTTGATTACACGGATTGACAATGATTTACTTGAATAAACACGGTGATCTCGTACATTGAAAATAAAAAGCAATTGTTAAAATAGATGGAGAAGTCCATGAGTAAAGAGACCAAGACCGGTATGAACCGGCGTGAATTTTTGGCAGCGGGCGCCGCTGCCGGCGCAACGCTGATGATGCCCAACATCATGCGTGCCGCCACGGCAAATAATTCGGATGACCTGCGTATCGGCATCGTCGGTACGGGTGCGGAAGGACAAGTGCTCATTGATGCCGCATTAAAAATCTCCGGCATCCGCTTTGTTGCCGCGTGCGATATCTGGGAAGACTGGAACCTGAAACGCGCCTCGCGCATCCTGCAAAAATTTGGTCATCCGGTCAACACCTATATTGATTATCAGGACATGCTGGCAAAAGAAAAAGATCTCGATGGCGTCATCATCGCCACGCCGGATTTCTGGCATCATACGCACGCGATCGATTTTATGGAAGCCGGCGTGCATGTGTACTGCGAAAAAGAGATGTCCAATACGCTGGAAAACGCCCGCAAAATGGTTCAAACGTCCAGACGCACCGGCAAACTGTTGCAGATTGGCCATCAGCGCCGCAGTAATCCGCGCTACCGTCACACCTATGAGTATATCATCAAAGAGGCCAACCTGCTCGGCCGCATGACGACGATTAATGCGCAATGGAACAGAGCCGTTGCCGCGGATCTCAGTTATCCGAAAAAATATCCGGTTCCGCCGGAAATTTTACGAAAGTATGGCTATAAAAATATGCACCAGTTCCTCAACTGGCGCTGGTATAAAGGCCTCGGCGGCGGCGCCATCGTCGATCTCGGCTCGCACCAGATTGATATTTTTGCCTGGTTCACCGGCGTCAATCCGTCTTCGGTCTGGGCCAGCGGCGGCACCGATTATTACGACAAGGAAACCCACGAATGGTATGACACCGTGCAAACCCTGTGGGAATATGAAACGACACAAGGCATGGTGCGCGCGTTCTATCAAACCATCACCACAAACAGCAACCAGGGCTATTACGAATCGTTTATGGGCGATCAGGCCACATTGACGATTTCAGAGTCGGCGTCACGCGGCGCCGTCTATCGCGAAGCCGCCAATCCGGCAACGCCGTTGTGGGATCCATGGGTGCAAAAAGGCATAATCCTGCCGCCATCCGGCACGCAGCAAACCAAAGGCACGGACGTTCGCGAAACCGTTCCGGCTGAGGAATACAAAATCAACAAGACTTTTGACGATCCGTACCACAAACCGCATCTGGAAAACTTTTTCGATGCTATCCGCGGTGAAGCGGCATTGAATTGTCCGGGCGAAATTGGCTACGAAACGGCCGTTGCGGTTCTCAAAGTCAATGAAGCTGTTCGCACTCGCAAAGTACAATCCTTTACCAAGGAAGAATTTCACGTCTAGTCCACGGAACCTCGAAACGATAACGAAAGAGATAGAATGAAAACGTTAGTTGCGATTTTACTCCTTGGCAGTGCGATTCTCCTGGCGCAAGAGGCGGATACGACCGTGATCGAAGAAACGGTTGTGCTGGACACGGCGGAAGTACAGATCGATTCCGCCGCGTTCATCGCCAACGACGAATTTGTCCCGCGCCTTGGTGATGTGAGCGACGGCAGCCGCGCCATTCCCGTACATCTCATTCCCATGTATGATGAGATGGGTGTGCACCTGTTGCCCGGCGACAGTCCTCAACTGCCTTTTTCAACCAAACAAACGTGTATGCCCTGCCACACCTATGAAGTGATTGAACATGGCTGGCATTTTAATGCGGCGGATACCTCGGTGAATCCCGGTCGCCCCGGCCATCCGTGGATTTACACCGACCGCACCACCGGCACGCAAATTCCGCTGTCGCATCGTCAATGGGACGGCGTCTGGCATCCGGAAACCGTCGGTTTGACGCCGTTCTTTTTTATTCAGGAATTTGGTCGTCAATTCCCGGGCGGCGGCGTCGGCGAGAATGATTCATCCGATGTCGACGTCACAACATTCATGCGCTGGGATGTCTCAGGCCGGCTCGAAATCAACTGTCTCGCCTGCCATGATGCCCATCCGGCACACGATCAAACCGAATACGCCAAACAAACGCGCAGTCAGAATTTCCGCTGGGCGGCAACCGCCACCGCCGGATTTGCCACTGTCACCGGCTATGCGAATAAAATGCCCCTCAGCTTTCATTATTTTGACGGCGTCGGCCCGCGAACCTGGATCGATTTACCGCCGCGCGTTCAATATGAAGAGAACACTTTTAATGTACAAAACAAGGTTCTGTTTGATATCGAACGGGAAGTACCAAATGATAATTGCTATTTCTGCCATACTACCGTTCACAAAGGCAGCCATTCAACGGAAAAATGGGTTGATGATGAAGACATCCATCTCACCTCCGGTATGACCTGCACCGATTGCCACCGCAACGGCATGGATCATATGATTGTCCGCGGTTATGCAAGCGAAGCGCATGATACCGGCAAACACGACGTTCATACGCTGTCGTGCGAAGGATGTCATATCAAGAGTCATGATGCCAAGGTTCCGGTTCATGGTCGGCTCTCCGCGCCGGAGCCAAAACACACAGGCATCCCCACGATTCACTTTGAAAAGATGTCTTGTACCTCCTGTCACGTTGGACCGTGGCCGAAAAAGAACACCCAACTCGTGCAGACCGCCATGGCGCATGGTCTCGGTAATCACGGCACCATCAAGGCGGATTCGGTGATGCCGTATTTGCAATCGCCGGTTTTTGTCAAAGGGCATGACGGCAAGATCGAGCCGCATCATCTTCTCTATCCCGCATTTTGGGGCCTAAAAGATGGCGACAACATATCGCCGTTAGCGCTCGATGTGATCAAACCGATTGTTGAAACAGTCATTCAAGCGGATACGTTAACGGACAGCCTGAATCAGCTCATCATCCAATCTGGTCAATGTCCGGACTTTACGGATACCAAGTTGATGGCCGTTCTGCTCAATATTCCGGTCGACAGCAACCAGGTCGCGGTTTATGTCTCCGGCGGCTTTGTCTTTTCAGCCAAAGACAGTCTCATAACCAAAAAACGCCACGAGGCCGCCAATCCCTATTCCTGGGCTTTTGGTCACGACGTGCGTCCGGCCGAACAATCGCTTGGCGCCGGCAAAAAATGTGCGGACTGTCACTCGCTCGGCGCCGCGCTCATCGCCGGCAAGCTGGAAATCCCGACGATGATTGCTTCGGCCAAAGGTGAAACGCGTTCGCAGTTGTCATTTCAAAAAACCGGCGCTTTCTACTCCTGGCTGTTTGCGTTTACATTTTACTTCCGCCCGTTCCTCAAACTGCTCATCGTTGGCTGTATCATTGTGATGGCCGGCGTGGTGCTGTTGTATGCGTTACGAGGTCTTGAGGCTGTCGTTAAATCGGGCTCTTGATTTAATAAAAAATTAACCGCAGAGTTCGCCAAGGACGCAGAGACAAAAACTCTGCCGTCTCTCCGCCCTCGGCGTTAAAAATAAAAGGTTAGAATAATGATCTTACGAATATTAGCACTCATTGCCCTTGTCATAACCGGTATTTGGCTTTTCAATTATTTCAAGAAAAATGAAGGCAGTTGGGAGACGGCAAAATCCTGGACCCGCCAGGAAATGAAAGCCGCGTTCAGCAAGGATTTTTATAAAAACTGGCAGCGCACGGCCTTTTTTATCCTGCTCATTGCGGTGGATATTCTGGCGCTCACCGGTTTCATTCCATGGCTCATTCTGGGTGTACCGCTCGGCGGCTTTGCCCT